>VSPM01000039.1 GCA_009775365.1 Muribaculaceae bacterium | reverse complement strand
CCTATGAGTAGGTATTTTTTTTCTTTTTGTTTTTTTTCAATTAATCTGACCCATAAAAGTGTTAAATTTGCATTACATTTATAAATAGTTTCAAAGAATGAGACTTTCAGACTTAAAGCCCGGCCAAGCCGGAATAATCACCAAAATTTTAGGGCATGGCGCCTTCAGAAAGCGTGTCATGGAAATGGGATTTGTAAGGGGCCGGGAAGTGACTATGGTGCTTAACGCTCCTTTGCAAGATCCTATAAAATATGGCTTGATGGATTACGAAGTGTCGCTAAGACGCTCTGAGGCACATCTGATAGAGATAGTGCCAATCGAAGAATGGGAAAGAGAACTTGATCATAAACTGAAGATTGACGTAGAGGCCAATGATGTTTTGTCAGAGCCAATTTCTAAAGATCGAATAATCAATATCGTATTGGTAGGAAACCCAAATTGTGGTAAAACGTCAATATTTAACATAGTATCCGGCGCGCATGAACGAGTGGGCAACTATGCCGGTGTCACTGTAGGTGCTAAAGAAGGCACTATGAAATATAAGGGATACCAGTTTAATGTTGTCGACCTGCCGGGCACATATTCTCTGTCGGCATATTCACCGGAAGAGTTGTATGTGATGCGATATCTGAGGGAGGAAACCCCTGATATTATCGTCAATGTTGTCGTGGCATCTAATCTTGAAAGGAACCTGTATCTCACCACAGAGCTTATCGACATGAACCGAAGCATGGTGATTGCGCTCAACATGTATGATGAACTGGAGAAGAGCGAGACTGTGTTTGAATACGACAAACTCGGTAAGATGATAGGTGTGCCTATTGTGCCGACAAAAGCATCTACAGGATGGGGTATCGACAAACTTCTCGACACTATCATTCAGGTTTATGAAATGCGTAGCCCCGACACCCGGCATGTCCATATCAAGATGCGTAATGAGGTGGAAGACGCAGTCAGAAAGCTCGTTGATAGTTTTAAGGCAGATTCGTCGTTATCTCCAAAATTTTCGCCTCGCTATCTTGCCATCAAAATGCTTGAAAAAGATCCGGAGGTAGACAGAATGTTGAATGACAACCCGAACTATCCGGAATGGTGTGAGATTCGCGACACGCAGAACAAGGCTATAGAAGATGCTCTTGGTGATGATTCCAATTCTGTGATAGCGTCAGAAAAATATGGCTTCATCCAAGGTGCTTTGGCCGAAACAATGAAAGTTGGGAAAATTCAGGAGGAAGGCTCCACAAAGATTATTGACGCATTTGTCACCAATAAGCTTTTCGGATTTCCGATTTTCATGCTTGTGATGTGGCTCATGTTTTGGGCTACGTTTCAAATCGGTTCCTATCCTATGGAATGGATAGAGATGCTTGTCAGTTGGATTTCAGAACAGGTGGGAAGGTTTATGGCAGACGGGCCGTTGAAAGATCTGCTTCTTGATGGAATAATAGGAGGAGTCGGAGGTGTGATTGTGTTTTTGCCCAACATTCTTATTCTATATGCTTTTATATCCTTCATGGAAGACTCCGGCTATATGGCAAGGGTTGCGTTTATCATGGATAAGTTGATGCACAAAATGGGATTGCATGGCAAGTCATTCATACCGCTTGTGATGGGATTTGGCTGTAATGTGCCGGCTATAATGTCTACTCGCATAATTGAGAGCAAGTCAAGCAGGCTGATTACTATTTTGATTAATCCTTTTATAAGTTGCTCGGCGCGAATTCCTATTTATATTTTGCTCGCCGGGGCCTTTTTCCCCACTCACGGGGCATGGGTGTTCACCGGGCTTTATGTGTTAGGGGTGGTTGTGGCTGTTATCACCGCTCGTATGCTTAGGAGATTCTGGTTTAAAGTTGATGAGACTCCTTTCGTAATGGAATTGCCTCCTTATCGCATTCCCACCGCAAAGGCAACAATAAGGAATATGTGGGCCAAGGCCAAACAGTATTTGCAAAAAATGGGAGGCGTGATTCTGTTTGCTTCGATTATCATATGGGCGTTGTCTTATTTCCCTCAATATGAAGTTGAAGACATTCCGGAACAATACCAGAAAGAGGCTCTTGCGGAAATGCCGCAATCAACAGTATCGTCTAGGTCGTCAGAGGAGATTGAGACTCTTATTGCAAGAGAATATCAGCAAGAACACTCAATACTTGGCCATATCGGGAAATTTGTTGAGCCAGTGATGAGGCCTCTTGACATGGGCTGGAAAACTTGTTGCTCTCTTTTAGCCGGTTGTGCAGCAAAAGAGGTCGTAGTGTCAACACTCGGGGTGCTTTATGTTGGTGATGACGATGTGGAGCTTCTTTCTGACAAACTTCAGACCCCATCTCCGGTAACTGGTAAAATGCCGTTTACTCCGGCTTCGGCCTTAGGCTTTATGGTGTTTGTATTGTTATATTTTCCATGTGTGGCATCTATTGTGGCTATTGTGAAAGAAACGGAGTCATGGAAATATGGTCTCTTTTCGATTGTCTATAACACAGCCCTTGCTTGGGTATTAGGATTTATAGTTTATAGAATAGCTCTGTTATTCTGAATTTGATAAAGTCAGCTGCAAAAAAAATATGGCCGAATTGATTTTCGGCCATATTTTTTGTAGCTGTGGTGTTGTTATACATTGTCAAGGTTCAGAGGATGGTATTCGAGATTCGGTTTCTCGTCTCCGTCTTTATAGGTGACGGATATTTTACCGCCGATTTGTCCTTCGGCATTGAGCTTGAGCATGAGTTCTGCGAGCTCATCTTCAAGATATTTCTGAATTGCTCGTTTGAGAGGGCGTGCCCCAAAGTTTTTGTCATAACCCTTGGTGGCTATGAAGTCTTTTGCTTCCGTAGTCAACTCAAGAGTAAATCCGAGTTTTTCCACACGGCTATAGAAATCTTTCAACTCGATGTCAATAATCTTGAAGATAGCATCTTTGTCGAGCTGGTCGAACATGATGATGTCATCGACCCTGTTGAGGAATTCGGGAGAAAAAGCTTTGTTCAATGCTTTTGAAATAACGCCGTGGGCCTGCTCTTTCGACACTGTAGATGTGTTGAATCCCACACCGCCGCCAAAATCTTTCAACTGGCGCGAGCCGACATTGCTTGTCATAATCAAGATTGTGTTCTTGAAATCAATTTTGCGTCCGAGAGAATCGGTCAGCCGGCCTTCGTCCATGACTTGAAGCAGGAGGTTGAACACGTCAGGATGTGCTTTTTCTATTTCATCGAGCAACACGACTGAATATGGGTGGCGACGCACTTTCTCAGTAAGTTGTCCACCCTCTTCGTAGCCCACATATCCCGGAGGCGCTCCTACGAGTCTCGACACCGTGAATTTTTCCATATATTCACTCATGTCCATTCTGATGAGTGCATCTTTTGAATCGAAAAGATACTCGGCTATCTTTTTAGCAAGATGAGTCTTGCCTACGCCGGTGGGGCCAAGGAACATGAAAGTGCCGATTGGTTTCTCAGGGTCTTTAAGTCCTATTCTGTTTCTTTGAATGGCCTTGACCACTTTTTTGATTGCCTCGTCTTGTCCGATTACGGCTCCTTCAAGGCTCTTTCCCATTTCCAGGAGGCGCGTGCCTTCAGCTTGCGCTATTCTTTGAGTTGGAACGCCTGTCATCATTGCGACGACTTCAGCCACCTTGTCTTCGTCAACTTCCTGGCGTTCTGTGTCGAGACGTTTTTCCCACTCCTCTTTGGCTTTTTCAAGATCGGCCTTCTGCTTGGTTTCCCTATCTCTCAGCGATGCTGCGAGCTCAAAATTCTGTGAGCGTGCGGCGGCAAGTTTTTCTTGAGTCGTGTTGTCGATTTCCTGCTCGAGCCTTTCAATCTCTTCGGGCACAATTATGTTGGTTATATGCACTCTTGAGCCGGCTTCATCAAGCGCGTCAAGCGCCTTGTCCGGGAAATTACGGTCGCTCACATATCTTTCAGTGAGGTCTACACAAGCCTGCAATGCCTCGTCAGTGTAGTTGACATTGTGATGACTTTCGTATTTATCTTTTACCTGACGCAAGATTTCAAGAGTTTCTTCAGGAGTGGTGGGCTCCACCATCACTTTCTGGAAGCGTCTTTCAAGTGCGCCATCCTTTTCGATGTTTTGCCTGTATTCGTCAAGAGTGGTGGCTCCGATGCATTGAATCTCTCCTCTTGCAAGCGCCGGCTTAAGCATGTTGGCTGCATCCATTGACCCCGGCGCGCCTCCGGCTCCGATGATTGTGTGAATTTCGTCAATAAAGAGAATTATGTCGGGATTCTTCGATAATTCATCAAGCACCGCTTTGATGCGCTCTTCAAACTGGCCACGATATTTAGTGCCAGCAACCATTCCCGCCATGTCGAGCCCGATGACACGTTTATCGAATAATATTCTCGACACTTTTCGCTGATTGATTCTGAGGGCAAGTCCTTCAACAATGGCAGACTTTCCTACACCCGGCTCACCTATCAAAACCGGATTGTTTTTTTTCCTGCGAGACAGAATCTGTGCAAGACGCTCAATTTCGTTTTCTCTGCCCACAACTGGGTCGAGACGACCCTCAGCCGCGGCTTTGGTCATGTCATAGCCAAACTTATCAAGGGCCGGAGTGTCAGTGCCGGTTTTATTCCCCTGCGGCTTGCGTTTCTGGCTTTGCTGGGCATCCTGTTTCTGGCGACTGTCAGACTTGAAAGGAGAAAACTCTTCGTCTTCATCCTCTTCGTCTTCAAAATCTTTTCCCGATGTTGGGGAAGAAGCCTCTGAAAGATTCTGAATTGATATGTCGAAATCAAGATATTTTTCTTTTAGATGTCGAAGAAACTCACTGTCCATTGCCCGTTGGTCGTGGATTAATGCAAGCAAAATATGCTCTCCTGAAATGGAATGGGCATTCATTTTGCGAGCTTCGGATGTGGCCAGCTGAAGATGGCGGATAGCCGACAGTGAGATTTTAAACTGTTGGTCAAAAAGAGTTGTGGTCTCTGATGGCATTTGAGCTCCGGGGAGATAGTCCTCAAGCTCTTTTGTCATTTCTTCTACCGGGACTTGCAGTTGGCGAAGAATTTTGAATGCGTAGCCGTCCTTGTTTCGAAGGGCAGCGAGCACAAAATGCTCGCTCAGAATAGCACTTGAACTGAAATTCTGTGCCTCTGCGTAAGCCACTTCAAGTATAGGCCGGAATTGTTTTGAAAAATCGTTCTTCATCAGATTTATCTTATTATTTTCTTGATTCATTTTTAATTGAAAAACACTGTTATTTTGCATGTAGAATCCGGTGTGGTCAATTACAACTGCAAATCGTGTCTTATTAATAAAACAAATTTTCTAAGAAATGTTGCAAATGTCATGCCAAATTTTACAATTCGTTGTTAAATTTAAGACTTGAATAAATATATGTTTCCGAGCGCTCACTATGTTTGTTTGATTTCGCATCGTTTGAAACGTGTGATTTTTAGCCTTATCCCGGTAAAATAGTTAATGAGCGGGCCATATCTCGCTCTTATGGGCCGCTGAGGTTCTTTGCACTTGCCTGTTTCAATAAATTTTTGTAACTTTGCTCCTTGGAAAGGGGCTGTTTTTGCGCGTCAAGGCCGGCTGTATTCGGCTTGCGAGTCAAGTCCCGCCCAATATAGAAGATTTAACTACAACATGCAAGGAGACGACAAAATTATTCCGATAAATATAGAATCGGAAATGAAAAGCGCATACATCGACTATTCAATGTCGGTGATAGTGTCGCGTGCCCTTCCGGATGTAAGAGACGGTTTTAAACCTGTGCACCGCCGTGTGCTTTTCGGAATGAACGAGTTGGGAAACTTTTTTTCCGGAGATACGAAGAAGTCTGCCCGTATTGTGGGTGAAGTTATGGGTAAATATCACCCTCATGGCGACTCTTCAATATATTTCACAATGGTGCGTATGGCCCAGGAGTGGTCGTTGCGGTATCCGTTGGTTTTCGGTCAGGGTAATTTCGGCTCTATTGACGGAGATTCTCCGGCTGCGATGCGATATACTGAGGTGAAACTTGCCCGCATGGGAGAGGAAATGCTCAGAGACATAGATGCCGAGACTGTTGATTTTGTTCCTAACTTTGATAATACGCTTTCCGAGCCGTCAGTGCTTCCTACAAGAATACCTAACCTTCTTGTGAACGGTGCTTCAGGCATTGCTGTAGGCATGGCCACCAATATGCCTCCTCACAACCTGACAGAAGCTCTTAATGCGTCGATTGCACTGATTGACAACCCGGAGCTTGATGTTGACGGGCTGATGGAATACATCAAGGCACCGGACTTCCCTACAGGTGGAGAAATATTCGGTTTGCAGGGTGTGAAAGATGCTTTCCATACTGGGCGAGGAAGAATTATGATTCGTGCCAAGGCGGAAATCGAGAACGACGGGAACCATGATCAGATTATCATATCAGAAATTCCATATGGCGTGGTTAAGAACGACCTCGTAAAAAGCATTGCCGACCTTGTAGAGGAAAAAAAGATTGAGGGCATAGCAGATATTACGGACACCAGCGCGCGTGGTCAGATGCATATAGCCATCGATATAAAGCGCGATGCCAATGCCAATGTGATTCTGAATAAGCTCTACAAGATGACTCAGTTGCAGACGTCTTTCAGCGTCAACAATGTGGCTCTTGTGAACGGGCGTCCGAAAACGCTTAATCTGAAAGAACTTCTCCAGGCTTTTGTAGACCATCGCCATGAAGTGGTGATCAGACGCACTCGTTACGAATTGCGCAAGGCTGAAGAGCGAGCTCATATTCTAAGAGGCTTGATGATAGCTTGCGACAACATTGATGAAGTTATATCAATAATAAGGTCGTCACGCACAACCGAGGAGGCTCGAACCCGTCTTGCCGATCGTTTTGAACTTGATGAGATTCAGACAAGAGCAATAGTGGAAATGAGGCTTCGTCAGCTCACCGGATTGGAAATGGATAAACTCCGCGGTGAATATGACGACTTGATGAAGCTTATTGAACATTTGAACGACATTCTGAATAATGATGATGTGTGTCGCGGTGTGATGAAAGATGAGTTGATTGAGATTCGCGATAAATATGGCGACGAGCGCAGAACGAAAATCAATATGTTCTCCGGCGACCTCAATGCTGAAGACTTTTATCCTGACGACGAGATGATTATTACAATCTCTCATCTTGGATATATTAAGAGGACACCCTTGTCTGAATTCCGTGCCCAGCATCGCGGTGGTGTAGGGTCTAAAGGAAGCGACACAAGAGACTCTGACTTCATTGAGCACATTTATCCTGCATCAAACCATAATTACATGCTTTTCTTTACGCAGAAAGGGCGTTGTTATTGGCTTAAGGTTTATGAAATTCCGGAGTGTGCTAAAAATTCAAAAGGAAGAGCCATACAGAACCTTCTCAACATTGACGCCGATGATTGTGTGAACGCGTATATCAGAGTGAAGCGTCTTAATGATAAGGAATACGTCAACACTCATAACCTCATTTTCTGCACCAAGAATGGAGTTATAAAGAAAACTTCTCTCGAGGCATATTCACGTCCAAGAGCGAATGGCGTCAACGCCATTATCATCAGGGAAGATGACCAGTTGATTCAGGTGCGCCTAACTGACGGGAATGCCGAAGTGATTCTCGCCAATAGAGAGGGCCGAGCAATACGATTCTCTGAGAGCAAAGTGCGTGAGATGGGTAGAATGTCGACCGGCGTGAGAGGCATGACTCTCGGCGAGAATGGTGACGAGGTTATTGGCATGATTACAATGACCGGCTCACCGGATGAAACTGTTATGGTGGTTTCGCAGAATGGATACGGAAAGCGTTCGCCGCTTGACGACTATCGTGTGACAAACCGTGGCGGCAAAGGCGTCAAGACTCTCAATGTAACAGAGAAGACAGGAGAGCTTGTGGCCATCAAGAATGTAAATGATTCTAACGACCTGATGATAATAAATCAGAGCGGAATCACACTGAGACTTCCGGTTTCCGGCATTCGCGTAATGGGTCGTGCAACTCAGGGCGTGAAACTTATAGACCTTAGCAAGAGAGGCGACAGGATTGCGTCTGTCTGCAAGGTTGATTCTGACCCTGAAGAGGCCATTGAAAATGACGATGAACAAAATAAGGAGGAAATTGTTATAAATAAGAATGACTCATTGTTTGATTCTGATTTTGCAGATGATTCAAACCTGGAAATGCTGGATTCAAGTGAAGATTCGGCTGTAGACGATGAAGGTGACACTTATATCGACGAGGAGGCCATGGAATCAGAAGAGTCGGATAATTAATAATGTAAGTAATATCTTTTAACCTCAATATCCAAATGAATAGATTTCTAACAATCGCGCTTTGCCTTGCTACCGCAAGTCTGGCAAACGCTCAGAAGGCTAATGTGGACCAGGCAAATAAACTTGCCGGGAAAATGGACCAACTCGGTCATGCTCGTGAACTGATCAAGCAGGCCATGGAAAATCCTGAGACCAAGAATGATCCCCGCACATATTTTGTGGCCGGCAAAATTGAGTTTGATGCATATGACAATGCAACCAAGGCCAAGATGATTAATCCGGATGACACCTTGGCCAACGGAGTAGACATGGCGAACGAACTTGTAAATGGCTACAAGTATTTTATTCAGGCGTTGCCTCTCGACAGCCTTCCCAACGAAAAGGGCCAGGTGAAGCCAAAATATTCAAAAGACATCATAGGAAAGATTGCTGGCCATGCAAATGATTTCTTCACTGCCGGTGCAAACTATTTCAATGACAAGTTGTATTATCCTCAGGCGTATGAGGCATTCATGATTTTTGGAGATCTACCTGAGTCTGGGATGCTTGGCAAATCTGCTTCGCTCATAGAACCTTCTCAGATTTCAACAGCCTACTTCAATGCCGGACTTTCAGCATATTCCGGAAATGCAGTAGACGAAAGCGCCAAGGCATTCCGCAAAGCTCGTGAAAACGGATATGATCAGACGGAGTCTTATATCTATGAGATTGCTTGCTGGCAGTCAATAGCACAGAACGATGAAAGCCGCACAAAAGAGGCACAGAGCAACATCTACGATGTGGCCAAGGCTGGACATGAGAAGTTTGGTCTTGAACAGCCTCTTTTCATTAATAATATGATTAACTCAATTGTGACTGACGGCAAAATCGACCAGGCACTTTCTGAACTGAACACGGTTATCGCCGCTAATCCTGACAATGCCGCTCTTTATGGCCTTCGCGGATATGTGTATGACCGTGCTGAGAATGACGAAGCGTCAGAGAATGACTATCGCAAGGCTGCCTCACTCCCAAATGTAGATTTTGAGACTCTCAAAAATGCCTGCAAGAAAATTTTCCGCATAGGCACTGTAAAATGGAACGAGATCGAAGGCGCTTCTCCTGAGGCTGCCGCAGCACGTCAGAATGTAAAAGACAACTATTTTGAGGCCGCTAAAAAAATTGCGGAGCAGGCCGGTTCGATGAATCCTAACGATTCCGATCTTCAGAATGTGATGGAAAGCATCGACTACGCATTGGAGACATATTTCAATAATTAATAAGAACACATTTTTTTGACACTCTCCGGGAGTGTCAAAAGGAATGATAAGAATTAAAAAATGGCACGCAGCGCCAAGGCGTGCCATTTTTTTAATTCTTTTTTTGCTTTCCTCTCATTTTTTATTTCAGCGACTTGTTTTTTTTCATTAACTTTGCACTCGGTTTCAATATCCCAATCGCTGACGAAGCGACCGAAGTTAGTTACCCAACCTTTAAAGGATAATAGATAATGGGAATTTTTTCATTCACACAAGAAATAGCAATGGATTTGGGAACAGCCAATTCCATAATTATACACAATGACAAGATTGTTGTTGATGAGCCCTCTGTTGTGGCTATCGAGAACAAAACGGACAAACTTCTTGCCGTTGGCACCCCCGCTCATCAGATGGAGGGGAAGGAGCCTCCCGGAATACGCACTATACGCCCGCTTAGAGATGGTGTGATAGCCGATTTCAATGCGGCAGAGCAGATGATCAGAGGCATGGTCAAAATGGTAAGCTCTAAGCGCAGGTGGTTCTCCCCTTCTCTCAGAATGGTTGTGTGCATTCCGTCGGGTTCAACAGAGGTGGAGATTCGAGCTGTGCGCGACTCCTCAGAACATGCCGGCGGTCGAGATGTCTATATGATTTATGAGCCTATGGCGGCGGCCTTGGGAATCGGACTCGATGTAGAGGCCCCTGAAGGCAACATGATAGTAGATATAGGCGGAGGAAGCACTGAGATTGCCGTGATCTCTCTCGGCGGCATTGTCAGCAACAAGAGCATTCGTCTTGCAGGAAATGATCTCACTGCTGACATTCAGGAGCATATGGGGCGCGTGCATAACCTCAAGGTGGGCGCAACAATGGCAGAGCAGATAAAAATAAACGTAGGTTCTGCCCTTCCTGTGCTTGACAATCCGCCTGAGCCGTTTATCGTATGCGGTCCCAACAGAATGTCTGCCCTCCCAATGCAGGTGCCTGTGACTTATGAAGAGATTTCTCATTGCATCGACAAGTCAATTTCAAGAATGGAGGCTGCAATTCTCGCGGCATTGGAGGAGACTCCGCCGGAACTGTATGCTGATATTGTGAAAAACGGTATATATCTGGCAGGCGGTGGCGCTCTTCTAAAAGGATTGGCCAAACGTTTCACCGACAAGATAAGAATAGAATTCAAAATTGCAGAGGATCCGTTACACGCAGTGGCAAAAGGCACAGGTGTGGCATTGAAGAACATCAACAAATTCTCATTCCTTATCCGTTGAGGCATCAAAATAAGCCGGAATGTCGCTCACAGTTTTCTGTGATGTGGCATTTTGGCATTGCATCATAATCTGCTGTCATCCTAAGATGGCGGCATTTATCTATTCTTAGGTGAGAAATCTGTTAAACTTCATCATTCGCTATGGCACATGGTTTTTATTCGCGTTCTATGTGATAATAAGCTGTGTGCTGCTGTTTACGCACAACGCATTCCGGCAATCGGTTTATCTTTCCTCTGCCAATGTTGTGTCGAGTTCCGTGTTTGGAATGGCTTCAGAAGTCACAGGATATTTCCATCTGCGAAGCATAAACGAGAGCCTTCAGGCAAGCAATGCAATGCTTGAGAACGAGGTGTTGAATCTGCGTCATAAGCTGGCTGAATGCCAGACCCTGCTTTCCGACACTGTAAAATATGCCAATTTCTCTGACAGATTCAGTTATGTGCCTGCCACTGTGCTTAATAATAGTGTTAGACATCCGCGTAATTATTTTTCTATCAACAGAGGCACATCAGATGGTGTAAAGACCGGAATGGGCGTTGTTGATCAGAATGGTGTTGTGGGAATTGTAAACGCAGCCGGAAGCCATTCAGCGCGTGTAATCTCTCTTTTGAACCAGACTCAGCATTTTTCTGTTAAATTGAAGGGCACGCAATATATCGGGTCTTTGACGTGGAAAGGTGACGACCCTTCGATTGCGTATATGGAGGAGGTGCCGCGCCATGCACAGTTTCATGCCGGCGACACAGTTGTGACAAGTGGCTACTCCACTACATTCCCGGCAGACATTCCGGTAGGCGAGATTATGTATCGAATTAAAGGGAGCGACGATAATTTCTTTATTCTGAAGGTCCGTCTAAATTCCGACTTTCGTGCATTAAGCACAGTCAGAGTGATTAAAGACGAATATAAGGCAGATCTTGATTCCTTGCAGTCGTTTGATATAAATCCATCCAAATAAAAACGATAGGATTACAATGAGTAAAGAAGTAGTAAAATTTGCCATCTTGTTTTTAATGATGGTTCTTGCTCAGGTGTTGATATGCAATCATATTGCCATTTTTAACGTGGCGATTCCAATTATATTCATTTATTTCATAATCCGTCTCCCCATTTCAATGGGCAAAGGATTGCTCTTCACACTTGCATTTATCATTGGTCTTGCTGTAGATATTCTTTCTGACACTCCCGGTGTCAATGCGTTGGCGTGCACTTTGCTGGCGGCGCTGAAAAGACCCGTCTATTATGCCTATGTGCCACGCGACGACAAAACGTCATACCTTACTCCCTCGATTTCGTCATTGGGTGTGGGGGTATATTGTAAATTTTTGGTAACCATGGTCGGCATCTATTGTCTGCTTGCTTTTTCAATAGAATATTTTAATTTTGCCGACATTAAAGAAATTGTTATTTTGTCAGCGTCAAGTTGCCTGCTTTCGTTCATCACATTGCTGGCAATTGATTGCTTAATCATTTCAAAATCGTGAGAAAAGACTATAATTTGGCAAAACGCAGATATGTTATCGGTGGTTTTATATGTCTTATAGTTGTTATCTATGTGTTCCGGCTTTTTAGTCTTCAGGTCAGCGACGATAAATATAAGGAAAATGCCGAAAGTAATGCCTTTTTGCGCAGAGTGATATATCCGGCAAGAGGATTGATATATGATCGTGAGGGGAGGCTGGTTGTGTTCAATCAGCCGGCATACGATGTCATGTTGATTCCTAAGGATGTCGGAGATTTCGACACGGTGTCTCTTTGCAAAGTGCTGAATATTACGAAAGAGCAGTTGCTTGAAAAATGGGCAGAGATGAAAAATCCTAAAAAGAATCCCGGATATTCAGCCTATACGCCCCAGAAACTTATTTCTCATCTCTCCCCTGAGGATTATGGAAGACTTCAGGAAAAGCTGTATATGTTCCCCGGCTTTTTTGTTCAGACAAGAACTGTGAGACAATATAATTATGTGGCGGCATCCAATATTCTTGGCAATATTCGCGAAGTGTCGGCTTCTGATGTAGAGCGCGACCGCTACTACAGGTCGGGAGATTACACAGGCGACCTTGGTGTGGAGAAGAGTTATGAGAAGCATCTTCGAGGTGTAAAAGGCGTAGAAATACTCATGAAGGATGCCTATGGACGTATCAAGGGAAAGTATGAAAACGGAATTCATGATGTGTCGCCGGTGTCAGGAAGGAATCTTCAGCTTTCAATAGATATCGAGCTTCAGGAGTATGGCGAGCAGCTTATGAGAAACAAGATTGGGGCTATCGTGGCAATTGAGCCGTCTACCGGGGAGATACTGGCTTTGGTGACTTCTCCCAACTATGACCCTTCTTTGCTTGTAGGAAAGGAGCGTGGGAAGAATTATGCTGACCTCGTAAGAGACCCTTACAAACCATTGTATGACCGTGCGCTACAAGGTGCATATCCTCCGGGTTCTACATTCAAGCCTACGCAAGGTCTGATTTTCCTACAGGAAGGAGTGATAACCACGTCTACGCAGTATCCGTGCTATCATGGATATATAAACAAAATCAGAGTGGGATGTCATGGACATGGCTCACCTATTGCCTTGAAACCTGCTTTGCAGACATCCTGTAATGCCTATTTTTGCTGGGGATTCAAAAATATGATCGACAAGAGAGGCACAAAGGCTTATGACCAGTTCGAGAAATGGAAGAATTATCTGGTGGAAATGGGATATGGCTATCGACTTGGCGTGGATTTGCCATCTGAGAGCAGAGGGTTTATTCCAAATTCAGAATATTATTCTAAATCGTTCCGAGGCCCGAGATGGAGTGCAAATTCAATTATTTCAGTGGCGATAGGACAGGGAGAAGTTCTTGCCACCCCGCTTCAGATTGCCAATCTTTGTGCCACAATTGCAAACCGTGGTCATTTTTATACGCCACATATAGTGAGGCAGATTGCGGATACTGTTATTGATAGCAAATACACGGAGAAGCATGCTCCAAAAATTAAGAAAGAGTATTATGCCACTATTGCGGAGGGCATGAGAATGGCAGTGCTCGGCGGAACATGCCGCACAGCAGCGCTTCCTGATATTGAAGTGTGTGGAAAGACCGGAACTGCCCAGAATCCTCATGGCAAAGACCATTCTGCGTTTATGGGTTTTGCGCCCTATCAGAACCCAAAGATTGCTATAGCGGTGTATGTGGAAAATGCTGGATTTGGTGCCACTTTCGGTGTGCCAATCGGAAGCCTGATGATGGAGAAATATCTGAAAGGTCATATCTCAGATTCCAGAAAAGGGCTTGAAGAAAGAATGTTGAACTCTAATACGATTATAAGCAGTGGAGTTACGAAACACTGAGGCTAATGTGTCTGTATTCCGGTCGCTCGACTGGTTTACCATCCTGCTGTATGTCTTGCTCGTGTCGGCAGGCGCGGTCAGCATTTATGCGGCCAGTTATGATTTTGACAATGCAAGCATGTTTGATTTTGCGGAATTTTCCGGCAAGCAATTCTTGTGGATCAGTTTGTCGTTGATTATTGGCTGTATTATCCTGTTGCTCGACTATCGAATTTATGAGACTTATGCATATCCCATTTATGGCATTGTCATACTTATTCTCATAGCCACTATTTTTCTTGCTCCCGACATAAAGGGTTCTCGGTCGTGGCTTGTATTCGGCCCGGTAAGTCTTCAGCCTGCGGAATTCGGAAAAGTGGCTACTGCGCTTGCTTTGGCGAAATTGTTTAACTCATATAATTTCAACCTGAATGCAAAGGTAAGCAATTATTTCCGGGCTCTGATACTCATATTCCTTCCAATCTGTCTTATTCTTTTGCAAAGAGAGACTGGCAGTGCCCTTGTGTATTTATCACTGATATTTGTGTTATACAGAGAAGGCATGAGCGGCCTGGTGTTGTTTTCAGTGTTTTGTTCGGTAGTCTATTTTGTTGTGGCTGTTAAATTCACAGAGCCATTGATTCTTGACATTCCGGTGGGTGAATTTTCAGTGTTTATAATAATACTTCTGATCTACTCACTGATGTTGGTCTTTTATTGCCGCGACCTTATTATTGCGAGAAATGTTATACTGGGCTTTATCGGATCGGGAATAGTTGTGACTATTCTTTCTCTTTGTGGTGTCACGGTTAACGGGCTGTTATATTTCTGTGGTATATTGACATTGGCTATAGCATACACGCTTGTGGCAATGTTCCATCATAAAATTAATAAATTTCTGATAACTGTGTCGTTTGCAGTGGTCTCGGTGCTATTCTTGTTTTCTGTCAACTATGTGTTCGGTAACGTGCTTGAGCCGCATCAGCAGATGCGTATCAAGGTGGCACTCGGCATAGAAGAAGACTTGCGGGGAGCCGGCTATAATGTGAATCAGTCGAAGATTGCGATTGGCTCCGGAGGGATATACGGCAAAGGTTTCCTTAATGGAACTCAGACAAAACTCAAATATGTGCCGGAACAGCACACTGACTTTATTTTCTGTACAATTGGTGAAGAAGAAGGGTTTATAGGGGCTACAACGGTACTTGTGGTGTTTTTGGCGTTAATATTGCGGCTTATTTATATAGCAGAACGACAGCGAACACCTTTCGGGCGTGTGTATGCTTATTGTGTGGTGTCGTGTCTGATTTTCCATTTATGTATTAATGTGGGGATGGTGATCGGATTGTGTCCGGTGATTGGAATCCCGCTTCCCTTTTTCAGTTATGGAGGCTCGGCGCTGTGGGGATTTACGATATTGCTCTTTGTCCTTCTGAGAATTGACGCTTCAAGAAAAGAACGTCGAGACTGACCGAGTTTTGCAGGTTTAATACTGTTTTCATTAATTTGAAGATAAATTCAGTTTAAATGGTACTTTCGTTATAATATATTGTCCGGAAATATTGTTATTATAGTAAATATTATTCTAAATTTTAAATATAAAAAAATGGCAAACAAAAGAGAATTCAAAAAATATGTAGAGACAGTCGGCGCTTCTGTTTGTGAGGCTATGATGGCCACATACTATAATGAGCCTTCTGTCGATAAGAAGGAAATTACAAAAGCAATTGAGCAAGTGCTCTGCGCTGTGGCCACAGCCCGTTGCAATTCAAACGTAACTTTCGATAAAGGCCGCAAGGCTTTTGAAAGTGCGAATGACTATAACAAGGCAAGAAACGCATTCAGCAAACAGTTGTTTGATAAAATCAATGATGATTTCGGCAAACAATTAGACGAAGCAATCAAGACATTCAATGCCGCAATACCTCAGAATTTGCGCGATGAATATAAAAAAGTGGCAGCTGAATGACAGGCTATTGATAGGCAAAAGGTTACGTAAATATTGGCATAAAGAATATTGGTAACAGTATTGTAATTTGATTTAAGATGAATCTCTGGAAATTATTATTAAACTTCGCGGGATGGAATGTGGATATTTCCGCGCAGAGACGTGATAAATGTGTGATATGTGTAGCGCCTCATACATCTAATTGGGATTTCATCTTAGGACTTTTTGCATACAAATCGTTGGGAAGAGAAGCTAATTTTCTGATGAAAGAATTTTGGTTTTTCTTCCCTCTTAAATATCTTATTAAGGCATTGGGCGGAATACCGGTGCCGAAAAGAAAAACAGGAGTTTCTTTGACAGGCACCGTGATTGAAATGTTCAGGTCAAGACCTTATGTCAATCTTGCAGTCACACCGGAGGGTACGAGAAGTTATATAGAAGTATGGCACACCGGGTTCTTGTATATTGCATACGGAGCCAAGGTGCCTGTTCAGTTAGGAGTGATAGATTATAAAAATAAAGATATCATTATCTGTGAAGAGTATTTCCCCACCGGTGATGTTGAGAAAGATATGAGCTATATAAGGTCGTTTTATTCGCGTTATTCCGATGTGGCCCGCTATCCTGAAAAATTTAAGGCGTAAGTCATGATTATGAGAAGCCTCTACGCTGTTTTTCGGGAAGATTATTCCGATGAGTTTTGACAATTATTTGAACCGATCCTTGTAAAATCTAATAAACATGAATATATGCATGATTCCCATGGAAATAAAATGGGAAGAAAAACAAGAGAATTTTAGAAATCTGGAAAATAAAATGGCTCTTGTGCATCCGGAAACAGATTTGGTGATATTGCCTGAAACTTTTTCAACCGGATTCCCTTCCGGCGAAGAGAAAGAGCATATCCGCGAATTGGCAGAAAGAAACACCGGAGAGACGATTGATTTTATAAAGTCTCTGGTAGCGCGCCATAACGTTGCTATAGCTGGAAGTTTTATTGCAAATTCTGGAGGTTCTTTATATAACAGGGCTTTTTTCATTGAGCCTTCAGGCGATGAATGTTTTGCCGACAAGCATCATTTGTTTACAATGGCCGGCGAACATAATATTTTTTCAAAAGGCATAGGGAGGCTGAGCGTGAGATTCCGAGGATGGAATATAGCAATGGTCATCTGTTATGACATTAGGTTTCCTGTGTGGTGTCGTAATGTCGGAAATGAATATGACCTATTGATTGCTGTAGCCAACTGGCCTACGGTGCGGGTAGATGCCTGGAACAAACTTCTTGTTGCCCGTGCCATAGAGAATCAGTCTTATGTGTGTGGCGTGAATTGTAAAGGAACGGATAAAAAGGGGTTTGAGTATGACGGCAGTTCGATGGCCGTAGATTTTAAGGGGAAAGATATTACTGTGAAGGTGCCGGAATCTGAATTGCTGTATGCTTCACTTAGCCGGGAGAAACTGGATTCATTCAGAGACAAATTCCCGGCATGGAATGATGCTGACTCATTCACAATCCATTAAAAAGCGTTTAGAAATTTAGAGTCGCTGAATACAGAATAGAAGCATCGGATTGACATTAATAATAAGCAATCCGATGCATTCTTTTACCTCCAGGGGAAGTCTGGGGCGATAGGTTTCCCTTTTACTGTTTGACGCACAAGACTGCAGAATTCTCTCACCATTTTTTTGACAGGCCCCGGTTCTATTCCAAGAACTTTGTATAAAAGTCCGGCATTCTCCGGGAGCCTTGTTATTCCGGCTGCCAACATTTTTTGATTGTCAATGAAAACTTCAGTCTCGTCATATATTTTATCCGCTTTGTCTTGAGGCGTGATAACTATCACATTGGCGAAAACATCGAACTTCCCCATTACTCCAAGATTCCTTGGATGTTCAACTCTGGGGTCGATTATGAATTTTTCCCGAAACAGTTGTTTCCCGTCGGGACGCTCTCCGTGGCTGCAAACCGACAAAATATCATATTCAAACAGTTCGCCATTGCCATAATATTTCCTCCCTCCCATGAATATCTCAGAATAGAACACCGTGGCAGTTTCATCCACACAAAGCCGTGTGTCGGAAATAAAACGAGTGTGACGGCATGGAATCACCGGCTCAGGCATAAACTCAAGATATGCGTTTTCTTCAAGCACTATATTCTGAACGAGTCCGGAATAGTTGTATTTCATTTCCGCAAGTTTTGTGGCGGCTCCGGTTGCAACATGCGCAAATGCGTTTTTCTTTACGGTTATGTCTTGTTCATATCTGTCGCCATCCACATTTGGCCCTCCGGAAGACAGGATGTAGACGCATGGCATTTCTGGCATCTCTTCGTCGAAATACAATTCCTGCTGCACAATAAGCGGGTGTCGTCTTTCGAGGTCTCGAAGGATACTTTTTCCTGTGCTGTCAAGTTCAAATCCAAGTCTGAGATAGCCATGTTTTCCGGGAGCCCCTACATACATGGCCTCCGGTTCTTTGAGATATGGCTGCATCTCTCTGGCTGTGGAAAAATCCACTTCAGGAGCTCTTGTTTTTTCTTTGTTCTGCTCGTTCACCATATTGCGAATTATCAGGATTTATTGTTCAGTCTTGTCAAAAAGGGCCATTTTGAAAATTAGGTCAACAAGTTCGTCGATTCCCTCTCCTGTCATGCAATTTGTAAATACAAACGGCTTTCCGGGGCGCATGAGTCTTGAATCATGATCCATCACTCCGAGATCGGCATGCACATATGGCGCAAGGTCTGTCTTGTTGATGACAAGAATGTCGCTTTGCGATATTCCCGGGCCATCTTTCCTTGGAATTTTATCGCCTGCTGCAACATCGATTACATATATGAAAAAGTCTACCAATGCCGGGGAGAAAGTAAGGGTAAGATTATCTCCTCCGCTTTCAATGAGAACTATATCAGTGTCCGGAAACTTTTCTTCCATCTCCTCAACAGCTGCGATATTCATAGAGGGGTCTTCTCTCACCGCTGTGTGGGGGCAGGCTCCTGTTTCGACACCAATGATTTTATCTTCCAGAAGAATTCCTTTAAGAGTTTTGCGCACATGTTTGGCATCTTCTGTAGTTACGATGTCGTTAGTAATGATCAAAACTTTCTGCCCGAGTTCAAGAAGACGCGGGGTTATTGCCTCTATTAGCGCGGTTTTACCTGAGCCTACCGGGCCGCCTATTCCTATTCTACAAGTATTTGACATGATATTATTAATCTTTTTTTATGCAAGAATCTTTAATGATTCCGCTAAGTTTTTTAGTTCATAAACATTCTCATATTACCTTTTTCATGAAGCGATGCGAGTATGTCGAGTTCCGGGTAGAATGCATTCATGTCTTGCAATTCCATCTGAGATGCCTCGTCATATAGTTGTTCCACTTCATTAGAAAGTTTTTCAAGAATCAATTGAGTGTCGTAGTGTGAAACTCTGACGCATCTAAGAGCTGCGCTCAACACCATATTTACTATTCCATATTGATGAGAGCAAAACAGCTCCTTTTCGCTAATTTCGGCTGTGGCAAAAGTCATCCCTTGTGCCACAGGATAAGTTCCGGGGGTGTCTTCAGAATGTATTTCTGAAAGCCAGCGGGAAATTAACGGAGAGTCAAAAAGTCTGACCGCCAATTCTGCAAGTTTTTTACCCATTCTTGTAATCATGAGTCGAGCTTCGGCATTCATTTTGAACATTATTAAATGCCGGTCAATGTCTCTACATTTCTCATAGTCACCTTTAGAGAATGCTCTATGAGTAAGAATGGCTGCCACCCCATCGCTGAATGCCGCTTGCCGAGCTTGTGAGCGGGTGAATGCTTCGAGTGTTTTTGCATCTGTCACAATATGCTCAAATGAAGCCGTCTCTAATCCGTTGGAGAAAGAGAATGTGCCTACCGGAAAAGTGGAATCCGTGAATTGAAGCAAGCGCATTATTGTGGCTAAATTATACTTTGCCATTGTCAGTCGTTGTTTGTATGGTGGTGATGACTATGTGTGCAGTCATCGTGATTATGTTTGTGAGAGTGTTCATGACAATGCTCGTGAAAGTGCTCATGGCAGTGCACAATGTGGCCATGGTCATGCTTGTGTGAATGACTCTCCTGCCCTGCCCCGCCAAAAAGCCTCCTTATTTCGTGAGGGGCCAAGAATGGAATAATTTCAAGACCCTTTTGGAATTCATATGTTATGCCTTCTATGTGATGTGTCTCCATCACAGAGAGCATGACTTTTTTGTCGACAGTAAGAGGAACATATACTTTAGTGTCTTTCACAACGGCAGGCCAATGCTGGTTCCCAATGGCATGACCGAGTTCGACTGCAATTCTTATAATAGTCTGCGGATCCTTATCGGCGAGTCCGCCCATGTTTATAACTAAAACTGGACTGAGTTCAATACGAATCACCGCTGCTTTTTTTGTGTCGGGATCATAGTCTATGATGTCGCCGTCCACAATCTGTGAATGTCTTGCTAAAGCAATAGGATATTCAGTGCCGCTCATCCCTTTTCCAAGAAAGCGAGATTTTTGGGCAGTCCATTGATCAAGGAAAATATAATCTATTTCAGCGTCATTGAGTTTTTGCTTCCATTCAGGAGAGAGATTCATGTTTCCCAGAATTGAGTTATACACTTTCATTTCCGTATGTAATAATTAGAATTAATATTTATATTAACATCAATTGATAGTGTTATTTTCAAATGATGCTGAAAATGATTTCAAAGAAATGCCATTTTAGGTTTACATATTTAGGAACCTGGATTTTTGAACCATCTTCTTAACATTTAACACTTCAAAAGTTAAAAAAGTTTACCACGCATACATTATAAGGTTGGTTCCCCATATTTTGTCATTGCCCCTAAAACAACGAGGGGAGTCATCATGATTCCCCTCGTTGTTTTAGATAAATTATAATCATTATTCACATGATACTTCTGAATCGTATGTTTAACTGAACCAGTATAATTGCGAGAGCGGAAGTTTTTCAGCCGGTGCGACATAAGCTTTATATCCGTCTACAGTCACCTCGAATGTCTCCGGGTTAACTTCAATGTGAGGTGTTGCAGTGTTGCGCACCATGTCTGCTTTCGACAGCTGGCGGACGCCATGAACAGGATAGATGATTGATTCAAGCCCCAACCTCTCCTTGATTCCTGCATCATATGCAGCACGCGATACGAAACTCATTCTTGTGTTCTGGAGAGACTGGCCGATAGCTCCATACATAGGACGCATTATCTTCGGCTGAGGAGTTACAAGAGAAGAGTTCGGGTCTCCCATGTTGGCCCAGTTGATCAGGCCACCTTTTATTACCACCTGAGGCTTGACGCCGAAAAATGCGGGTTCCCAAAGAACGAGGTCGGCCATCTTTCCTTTAGCGATTGATCCAAGCACATCGCTTATGCCATAGCATATCGCCGGATTCAAAGTGATTTGTGCAAGATATCTCAGCACGCGGAAGTTGTCGTTTTCATCGGAATCCTCTTTGAGCTTCCCTCTGGCGTCTTTCATGAATGACGCCATCTGGAATGTTCTCATAAATGATTCGCCCACACGTCCCATTGCTTGAGAGTCGGAAGTCACCATAGATATGATTCCGAGGTCGTGGAATATGTTTTCTGCAGATTGTGTCTCCGGGCGCACGCGGCTTTCAGCAAACGCAACATCAGAAGGGATTGTCGGGTTAAGATTATGACAAACCATAATCATGTCAAACAGTTCTGCCTGCGAGTTGATGCCAAACGGGAGTGTCGGATTGGTTGACGATGGGAGCACATTCCTCATAGATGCCATTTTCAGAAGGTCGGGTGCGTGTCCGCCGCCGGCTCCTTCGGTATGATAGGTGTGGATTGTGCGTCCGTCGATGGCTGCGATAGTGTCTTCCACATAGCCGCTCTCATTGAGTGTATCGGTGTGTATTGCCACCTGCACGTCATATCTGTCGGCAGAAGACATGCAGCTTCTTATTGCTCCAGGAGTGGCTCCCCAGTCTTCATGAATCTTGAATCCGCAAGCGCCTGCCTCGATCTGGTCGTTCAGATTCTGCATTGAAGCGCAATTTCCTTTGGCCAAGAATCCAACATTTATTGGCAGACCTTCAGCTGCTTTAAGCATTTCAGCAATATTCCATCTTCCTGATGTGATAGTAGTGCCGTTTGTGCCGTCTGTCGGTCCTACGCCACCTCCGATAAGAGTGGTTATGCCGTTGGAGATGCAGTTATAAGCCTGTTGTGGTGAGCAGAAATGCACGTGCCCGTCAATGCCTGCGGCTGTAAGAATCATGTGTTCACCGGAAATAGCGTCGGTCGAGGGGCCTGTCACTAAGTCAGGCGATACGCCGTCCATTACATTGGGGTTGCCGGCTTTTCCAATACCTGCAATTTTACCGTCTTTTACCCCTACGTCAGCTTTAATCACGCCGAGCAGCGGGTCTAATATAGTCACATTTGTAATCACAAGGTCGAGGCTGCCTGCATCAGAAGTGCATTCGTTGGCGAGTCCCATTCCGTCGCGCAGAGTCTTGCCTCCGCCATAGACCACCTCATCACCATAGACACGGAGGTCTTTTTCAATCTCGACATAAAGATTGGTGTTGCCGAGACGAATCTTATCGCCCACTGTTGGGCCGAAAAGATTATTATATTCTTTTCTTGAAATTGTTGCCATAGCTGAGAGTGGTCTTTATTTCTTAACTTCAGTTTGTGTATATTCTCCTTCTGCCTCATCCTCAGGCATACTTTTGAATCCGTATTCTTTGATTCTACGAATGGCCTCAGTGTTTTTAGGATAGAATGAAGGTGTGTCTTCATGTCCGGTAAAGCCGTTTACAAGGTCGTTGAAACCGATTACTCGATGTTTTCCGCCAAATTCAACGAGTTCAATTTCTTTCTCTTCTCCCGGTTCAAAACGAATTGCTGTTGTGGCGGGAATGTTCAAATGATACCCGAATGCTTTCGGACGGTCAAACTCCATGTATCTGTTCACTTCAAAGAAGTGGAAATGACTCCCTATTTGAATCGTCCTGTCGCCTGTGTTTCGCACAGTGAGTTTCACGGTACGGCGGTTCACATTGTATTCAATCGGAGTGTCTTTCAGGATTACCCCTCCTACCGGCACGGGTTCTTTAGGAGTAAACCCGGGGGTGTTGGGATATGCTATATCGGGAGTGCCGGTGAAGACGCCGTCAGGTGTGGTGTAGCCGTCTTGCGGCTGCGGCTGGGCAGTAGTTCCGGCTGGATTATTCTCTTGTGCCATAATAAAAGTCTTTAATAATTTTTACTTCAGTTGAGATTCGGTGTTATTTTATTGGCTGATGAATGCTCACAAGCCTGCTTCCGTCAGTAAATACTGCCTCAACTTGCAGAAGTGAGATCATGTCGGCAACGCCTTCCATCACCTGGTCTTTGGTGAGCACATTTGAGGCATCGTGCATAACTTCTTCTACGGATTTCCCTTCTCTGGCTCCTTCAAGCGCCGCGCTGGTAATATAGGCCACAGCCTCAGGATAATTCAGCTTAAGACCTTTTTTCAATCTTCGCTCCGCAATGAGTCCTACCATCAGCAGAGTGAGTTTGTCTTGCTCTTTAGGGGTAAAATGCATAGTAATTTTATTTATTAGGTGTTATAGTTCTATGTTGCCTGTGATGAATGGTTTGGAACATTGCCAAATATTATCGTCACTTACTTAGATAACAAAAAGATTCTATCTTTGTTTAAGCCATATTCCTAGATATTTTAATGAATGATGTTCAGATTTCTATATTTGATTTTATGGCAAATTGTGTATTATCGCTTATATTAGTTGCATTAGCCCGGAATATTATATAGCATATTAT
>VSPM01000038.1 GCA_009775365.1 Muribaculaceae bacterium | reverse complement strand
CGACCTTGAAAGGCCGCCCAATACTCTATGTCTTTTGCTTGGTTGAAAATCATAAAGTTCTTATCCCGAACTCGCGTGGTAAAGGTCTGCCAATCGCAGCAATGACGTTCATGCAATATGTCTATTTCGTTAATCATCGTCCGATTGGGCAGATAAAATATTCACTAATTTAATTCAACCAACAGGTGTCTACTACAACCTTCAAGGCACGCCGGTAGCCAACCCCGGCAAGGGAGTGTTCATAAAAGTTCAGGGAGGGAAAGCCACAAAGATTATCCGCTGACCACGGAATACGAGATTCAGCCTCCTTCCTATTTCTCATTATTTGGCACATAGAAACCAACCCCGTTTAAAGCGGGCCGGATCGTTTTATCCGGCCCGATTTATTTATCACACTTGATTCATCACATTTGGAACATCTGTTGAAAAATGTGTCCTATATTTCAGAATTACCATTTTAGGAAAAGTATTTTTAACCTATTTAAACAAAAAGTCACTAATTTTGTAATGAATTATGAGGGCGCTTATCTGATTCTTGCAAACAGATTTGTTTTTCTCACAAGCGACGGCTCATAAGTCCGCCCGCATAAGTATCCACAGAGCATATAACTCAGAATATGAAAAATCTCATACTGCTTATAGCATCCGCTTCTTGCGCTGTCTCCGCCTCCGCTTCGGTCAGCCTCGACTCCTGCCGCAACATGGCAGTCCACAACAATAAGACCATACGCATGGCTGAAGAGAACATGCGCGGCGCGGAATACTATAAGAAAGCCGCCCAGCCGGCCTATCTGCCGGGCATTGACTTCACCGGCACATATATGTATAACCAGAATAAGATAAACCTGCTCGGCGAGGATGCAAAACTTCCGACAATGAGTTTCGACCCTGCCACACAGTCATATAACTACAACATTCTCAAAGACCCGACAGGCGTGCCTATCAAAGACCCTGCCACCGGGAGCTACATACCCACTGAAGTGGCCGTGATCCCTAAGGAGGCAATGAGCTATGACATACACAATGTGTTCGCCGGGGCCATCACGCTCACTCAGCCGGTCTTTATGGGGGGACAGATCAAAGCCCTCAACGATATTGCCGGATATGGCGAGCAGCTTGCCAAGGCAATGCGCAACAACATCTCGCAAGACGTGGTGTTTGCCGTCGACGAGGCTTACTGGATGGTGGTGTCGCTAAAAGAGAAGAAAACCTTGGCCGAGAACTTTGTGAATCTTGTAGACACCCTGCGCTATAACGTGCAGGCAATGCTTGATGAAGGAGTGGCCACAAGAAGCGACCTGCTCACTGTGGAGGTGAAACTCAACGAGGCGAGAATTGCGCTTACAAAAGTTGACAACGGCCTTACGCTCTCCCGCATGGCACTCGCCCAGATATGCGGCCTGCCGGTACACACCCGGATGGAGCTTGAAGACGAGCAGTTAAAAAGCGCAGGAAATGTGCATCCAGATGAAGAGGAGAACATTAACGATGTCTACACCCGCAGGCAAGACCTTGAAGTGCTGAGGCAAAGCATCAATATGCTGAAAGGGCGCGAGAAACTTGCCATGGGCGATATGCTGCCCAAAATTGCCATCGTGGGGGCTTACGCGTTTTCAAATCCCAACGTGATCGATGGCTTTGAAAAGCGGTTCGGAGGAGGTTTCTCTATCGGAGCCACCCTTACAGTGCCTATCTGGCACTGGGGAGGCAACTACAACCGCTACAAAGCGGCCAAGGCCAACACCAACGCACAGCGCCTTCTCCTCGAAGACACTGAAGAGAAAGTGCAGCTGCAGGTGAGCCAGGCGAGATTCAGCTTCGACGAGGCGAAAAAAACTTATGAAATGACCCTATCCAATCTAACAAAAGCCAATGAGAACCTGCGCCAGGCGCAACTCGGGTTCAAGGAAGGGGTGCTGACCACTACCGACGTGATTGGGGCTCAGACCGCATGGCTGTCAGCCAACTCAGAGAAGATAGATGCCGAAATCGGAATCAGGCTCTGCAAGACATATCTCTCTAAAGTGCTCGGCAATCTTTATTACTGATTGCAGCAAAACATGAAGCATGATAATCCACAAGATTATCATGCAAGCCAAGTTAACCGGCGGACATCCGCCTGAATAAACAACAACAAAAAAACACACCACTGAATATGGCAACCAACAACTCCACAAACCAGCCTCAGTCTGACTACCGACCGGAGGCCAACTACGAAAATCCGGATGCGGTATCCGCAAAAGACCGGATGCTTATTCTCACAATAGTAATTGTGCTTTTAGTGCTCGCCGCCATGGCTGTGCTGGGCTTCCTCTTCATAAAGCAAGGCCCCGACACAGTGCAGGGACAGGCCGACGCCACAGAGATAAGAATCTCCGGGAAACTGCCGGGGCGTGTGGCTGAACTCTTTGTGGAGGAAGGCTCCCATGTGAAAGAGGGAGACACCCTCGTGAGAATCCACTCCACTCTCGTCGACGCCCGCCTGGGGCAGGCCGAGGCCATGGAGAATGTGGCGAAGGCTGCCGACGCAAAGGTGGATGCCGGCACAAGGAGCCAGATCATTACCGGGGCCTACCAGCTGTGGCAGCAGGCAAAAGCTGCTGTCGGCATCACTCAGAAAACTTATCAGAGGATGCAGAACCTGTTTACAAAAGGGGTGGTAAGCGAGCAGAAACGCGACGAAGCAAAAGCTGCCTATGATGCCGCCGTTGCCGGAGAGGCAGCTGCCAAAAGCCAGTATGAGCTTGCCAAATCAGGTGCTCAGAAAGAAGACAAACAGGCGGCCAAGGCTATGCTCGAAGCAGCCAAGGGGAGTGTGAACGAAGTCAACGCCATCCTTGAGGACCAGTATCTTGTGGCTCCCTGCGACGGCGAGATAACAGAAGTCTACCCCCACGTGTCGGAACTTATCGCCACCGGCGCTCCCATAATGTCGCTTCAGAAAGATGACCACTGGGTTGTGTTTAACGTGCGCGAGACTCTGTTGAAAGACATCAAGCTCGGTTCCAAAATCAGAATCAGAATACCTGCGCTCGACATAGAGACCGACGCCAAGGTGTTCTACATACGCGATCTCGGCACATATGCCAACTGGCAGGCCACCAAAGCCACCGGCGACTTCGATGCACGTACATTCCAGGTGAAAGCGCGACCGGAAAAGAAAATCGAAAATCTTCGACCCGGAATGTCTGTCATTCTTGAGCAATAACAGATTGCGGCCGTCAGTAACAAGTCGTTTTTTCAACAATCATCAGTCGTTAGAAATTTGAATTATGAGCCCTACAGGATTCAAAGCCATATTTATAAGGAGCGTGCTCCAGATTGTGAGAAGGCCCATCTACTGGGCGGCCTTCTTCATTCTGCCGCTCTTCTGTTTCCTTTTCCTCACAAATCTCATGGAGGATGGGCTGCCTTCGAAGGTGCCGGCGGCTATGGTCGACAAAGACGGCTCCTCGCTTTCTCGCTCCATCACACAGAATCTCAATGGAATGCAGATGGTCGACCTCGTGGAGAACTGCAACAGTTTCACCGACGCACGCCATCTCATGCAGGAGGGGAAAGTGTTCGGATATTTTCTTATACCCGAAAATTTTGAAGCCGACCTTATGGCCGGACGCAAGCCGG
Organism: Muribaculaceae bacterium; assembly: GCA_009775365.1. Classification (GTDB taxonomy): domain Bacteria; phylum Bacteroidota; class Bacteroidia; order Bacteroidales; family Muribaculaceae; genus Lepagella. The sequence goes on along the minus strand of VSPM01000038.1, from coordinate 21,444 downwards.
TGATCACGTTCTACACCAACATGACCTATTTCGTGCCTGCTTCTCTGCTTTTCAAGACCTTCAAGACCACTGCTCTCTACACAAAGGCGGGTGTGGCAATGACAGTGTTTGAATCTGTAGGAGCCGACCCGAATCAAGTGGCGACCATGCTGATGCCGGTAAACATAAACGCTCGCGGAATAAACAATCCGGGACTGAACTACGCAATATATCTCTGCAACTCCTTTTTGCCGTGCACACTTCAGCTCATGATTCTTCTTGTGACCTGTTTCAGCCTCGGGCAAGAGATAAAATACGGCACATCTGTCAGGCTCATGCAGATGGCACGCGGCTCAATCGTGAGAGCACTGTTTGCCAAACTGCTTCCTCAGACGTGCATATGGATGGTGATTGCCATATTTATGGAGTCTTGGCTATTTAATATCAACGGCTTCCCTATGCACGGGTCATGGCTGTGGATCACACTTTCCGAACTGATGTTTGTGCTTGCATGTCAAGGGCTGGCGTTGTTCTTCTTCGGCGTGTTCCCCAACCTGCGCCTTTCGCTCTCAATATCCGCGCTCACCGGCATTCTCTCATTCTCCATCGCAGCGTTCTCCTTCCCGGTTGAAAGCATGTATCCCGCAATCGGAATTTTCAGCTGGATTCTCCCCATCCGCTACAACTTCCTGATTTACATTGACCAGGCTCTTAACGGAATACACATTTATTATTCGAGAATCTGGTTCGTGGCCTATATTGTGTTTATGGTGATTCCTTTCACCATGTTATGGAAAATCAAGCGCAGCATGCTCCGCCCGGTCTATGCTCCCTAAAACGAATCGTCTATGTGGAATAAGATAAAAACATATCCCCGACAGTTGTTCGACGTGTATTGCCGCGAGTTCAGACTTGTGACACACGACCTGGGCATAATTCTTTTCTTCATATTTCTCCCCCTGGCCTATCCTATAATCTACTCTCTGATTTACAATCCGGAGGTGGTGAGAGATGTCAAGATGGTGGTGGTGGATCATGACCGCACTCCTCTCAGCCGCGAGCTGGCCCGCAACATCGATGCCTGCCAGGAAGCCTGGGTGATAGGCTATGCGGCAGACCTCAATGAAGCCCGCCACGCCATGAACAGCCACAAATGCTATGCCATTCTTGAGATTCCCGAGGGATTCGGCAAAAAAATCGGAAGAGGCGAACAGGCAAACGCCGCCATGTATTGCGAGATGAGCCTGCTCCTGCGTTATCGCGGATTCCTTGTGGCCTCTACCAATGTGGCCCAGGAGATGGGGGCTGAAATCTTAGCCGAGAAAATCAATCTCACTGCGCCATTGGCAGGAACAATTGTTGAAGGCGATCTCCTCCCGGTGGTCAACGTGTCGATGGGAAATATCGAAAACGGATTCGACTCATTCATTATGCCGGGCGTGCTTATTCTTATTCTCCACCAGTGCATTGTGCTGGCGGCTGGCATGGCAGGCGGGGCAAAGAGAGAGAGGCCGTCGGTTACTGGCTACAACGGAAGAAACATGCAGCCAAGCGTGCTTATGACCATGCTCGGGCAGATGCTCTGCTACATCACAATCCTTATATTGCCCATAATCTATCTTGTGCATTATGTGCCGCTGATGTTTTCGTTCCCTATGGACGGCAACATATTTGAGATACTGATGTTTCTTGTGCCCATGGTTATTGCCTGCATGGGGCTCGGCTTCTGCTTTCAGGGGATCGTGTGGGAGAGGGAATCAGTGTTTGTGCTGTGGGTTGTGACATCAGTAGTGTTTCTCTTCCTTTCGGGGCTTACATGGCCGCGCTATGCCATGGCTCCATTCTGGAAAGGGCTGAGCGCCTGCATACCGGCCACATGGGGAGTGGAAGGGTTCATACGCATGAACACCAACGGCGCGTCGCTGTCGCAAGTTCATTCCGACTATGTGAACCTCTGGATTCTTGCCGCCGTCTATCTCGTCCTTGCATACTGCGTGCAACGCTGGCTCGTGCGCCCCGCCATCCTCAAAGGCTACAACGCCTATGCAAGTCTTCGCACCGATTAACACTGATTTTGCATTATTCATAAAACGATAAGCGGAGCAACACCGGTGTCGCTCCGCTTATCGTTTTATGGACATCTTATTATGACTCTATCTCTGAAAAATCATGCTATGAGCATTATTGGGAGGTAGAGGGTGGAGGAAAGCACTCCCAACACGAAAGAGACTATAATCCATATCTCCGCATTGCGCGAAGCCCTGCGGGCTCCTTCTATGTCGCCGCCGAAATATCGGGAACTTACCTGCGATGAAAAGATAATCGCCACAATTCCCGGGATAAGGCAACACAACACTGTGCATATCACCGACCATACAAGATATGTTGGAGGCATCGGCTCTGCATTCCCTTGAGCATAATTCGACTGCACACCGGCGTTCTGCTGAAAACCGCGCCCATCCTGCTGATTTTGCCTGAACGACGCGCCGGGGGCATTCTTTCCGCCAATTGTCTCAGAGGCCGGAGTGGCAGGATGCGCCCCTGGCACCGGAGGAGGAGTGGCGCGCACTTGTTCCGGGTCATAATCCATTTTGAGAGTCTCCGCCCATTCCTCGTCAACTGTTTTAGGCTTATCCGGATCAGCATTACGCTTCCCTGTCCCTTCCGAATCTATGCGCGTAAAAGCATCGACTATTGCATTCGGAGCCACATCCGGGCTATTGAGCATAACAATTCTTTCGGCATACTCCTTTTGGATAACCTCCGGAAGAGGCAAGCCGAATTTATCTATGGCCAGCAACTCCACTCCCCTGCCTTTCAAAATGCCAAGAATATCTTCCGGGCGTTCTGCAAACATTTCGTCGGCGAAAGTCGCCACCGTAGCCCCGGAATCAGTGAATGATTCAGCAAAGGAATCATCCTGATTATTGGTGACAATCATTTCGACAGAGATTCGATTCCCCTCGCTGAAAAACGACGACACCCGGCGCGCAGAGTCTCCGGAGCCTGATGCGAATATGGCTATTTTTCTCATTTTGGATATTCTATGAATTAATCTCCAAATTTACTAACTTTTTTTCCGTATGACAACTAAAATCAGCAAAAACTTGTATCACACCTGCTGCATATCCACCAATCGGCGATAATGCCCGTCAAGCGCGATGAGCTCGTCATGCGTGCCACGCTCAACGATGCGCCCGTCATGCATTACGCAAATCATGTCGGCATTGGCGATAGTAGACAGGCGATGGGCGATGACCACAGTGGTGCGGTCTTTCATCAGGCGCTCCAATGCCTCCTGCACAAGACGCTCGCTCTCAGTGTCAAGAGCTGACGTGGCCTCGTCAAGAATAAGCACCGGAGGATTTTTCAACACCGCACGCGCTATGCTTATGCGCTGGCGCTGTCCTCCGGAAAGGCGGCATCCGCGGTCGCCCACAAGGGTGTCAAACCCATTCTCTGTCTCCATTATGAAGTCGTAGGCATTTGCTATTTTGGCCGCTGCCTCCACCTCTTTCCGAGTGGCATCGGGAGCGCCGAAGGCGATATTATTATAGAACGTGTCATTAAAAAGGATAGCCTCCTGATTCACATTTCCCATCAGCGAGCGCAAGTCGCTCACTCTGTAATCTCTGACGTTATGCCCGTCGACCTCTACCGTGCCTGAATCGGTGTCCCAGAAACGGGGTATAAGGTCAACAAGTGTGGATTTGCCGGAGCCTGACTGACCCACAAGAGCCACAGTCATGCCGGGCTTCACTTCAAGATCTATATCTTTAAGCACTCTTCTCTCCCCGTCATAACTGAAATTTACATTTTTGAATGATATATGCCCTGTTTCATTCTTGCCGGGAGCCATGGCAACAGGCTTGGCCGCATCTTTTATAGGATTGTCCGCCGCCAATATCTTGTCGATACGTTTGAGAGAGGCCATACCCTTTTGCAGGGTGTATGACGTCTTCGACAACTCCTTGGCAGGATTGATGATGCTGTAGAATATCACCATATAATAGATAAATCCCGGAGCGTCAATCGATGAATCCCCTCCAAGAATCAGAGTTCCACCATACCACAACACAATCGCCACCGCCATAGTGCCGAGAAACTCGCTCATAGGATGCGCCAAGGCGTAACGACGCTGAATAGAGTTGCTTATCCTTCGGTAAGCATCAGTTTCATTGTCAAACAACCTTTCCATCTGCTTCTCGGCGTTGAATGCTTTCACCACGCGCAACCCTCCGATAGTCTCCTCGGTGGTGGAAAGGATTGTGCCAAGCATCTCCTGCGCGGCAAGAGAACTGGCTTTGAGCTTCTTGCCCACTGTGCCCATCACCCATCCGGCAATGGGGAGAAGAATAAACACAAAGAGAGTCAGGCGCCAGCTTAGCACAAGCATCACGAAGAGATAGCCGATTATCTGTATAGGGTTCTTTACAAGGGCGGCGAGACTTGCAGCAACCGACACTTCTATCTCTGTCACATCGCCCGAAAGGCGCGACATGATGTCGCCTTTGCGTTCATGAGTGTAAAAACCGATTGGAAGAGACAGAATCTTGGCATACATCTTGTTGCGTATGTCGCGAACAACACCGTTGCGCAGGGGGATTGTAAAATATTCACTGAAATAAGCGGTTATGACCTTCACAAAGGTTGCCACTACAAGCGCAACCGCCATAAGCGCAAGGGCAGACGACTCTCCAAGACGCGCTATTAGCTGGGTGACATACCAATAGAAATTATTGAGGATTACATCTTGAAAATCTGCTGTGCCAAACTCCATGTAGCTATACTCCGTGTTGTCGAGCTTGAACAAAATTTTCAGAATCGGCATTATGAATGCGAAAGAGAAAATTGTGGAAAACATGGTCAGGAAGTTGAACACAACGCTCCAGAATATGTTCCAGCGGTAAGGGCGTGCAAAACGCCTGATAAACGTGAATAAATCTTTCATTACCTTAGGTTATAGCCGCACTTAGTCTCAGGAAACGCCCATAACTCTCCGACGGCTGTTATTTATGCTGCAAAATTAGTGAAAAACCCTCATAGCCACAAATATTGACACGCTCCTTGCAGTTTCACTATTTCCACCAGCGGAACAATAGCAAACGCAGCAAAAAGATTGTGCCTCTGAAAGTCAGCTCGGCACACATTGCTATCCACACCCCTTTCAAGCCCATGCTCTGCGACATCCACCATGCCAGCGGCACCCTCACAAGCCATATGCTCCCGAAATTCATTATGGCCGGCCACTTCGTATGACCTACGCCCACAAACGCACCATATGCCACAATCGAGGCCGCAAACATAGGCTCTGCCCAGGCTTCTATTCTAAGCATTTCAGCGCCGAGGCTGCTTATCGATTCTATCGGAGTTATGAGCATCATTATCTCATCGGCAAACACATACATCAGCAAGCCCATCACTGTCATGACCGCCATGCCTAAACCCACTGACATATATCCGAATTTACGAACAAGGCTGAACCGCCCTGCACCGTGGCTCTGTCCGGTAAGGGCTGTGGCGGCATCGCCAATGCCATAGCCCGGCATGTAGCAAAGACTTTCCGCAGTGACTGCAAACGCATTGGCGGCAATGGCAATCACTCCCAATGGAGCAACTATCATAGTGATGGCAATCTGCGCGCCGCATATCACGGCGTGCTCCACGGTCATGGGAGTGGCTATTCCGGCGGCTTTTCGTGTCACATCCCTTGTAAGCCTCCACGACCCGCGATAGCCGGCAAGCCTTATGTCGGGCTGCCGCCTGTAGGCATACCACATCATCATGGCCGCGCAGACTGCCTCCGCCCCGACAGTGCCCAGCGCGGCACCGAGAACACCAAGCCCCGCACCCGGCATTGTCACCGCAGTTCCAAACACATTTATCTCTCTTGTAGGGAAAATCAACAGGAAATTAAACACGCAGTCGAGCGCACACATCAAGCCGCTTAAAAGGCTCGGCACTTTCATATTTCCGGCACATCTCAGCATTCCTCCTGCCAGATAATTGAGCGTGAGAAGTGGCAGAGCGGCAACAAATACTACAAAATATAATGATGCCTTGCCACAGATTTGCTCTTCACCGCCCAGCCAGTGTGGAAGCCTCCATGCTATCCCCACTCCCAGCAGCGTTATGGCCAGGCTAAACAGTAGTGACGCCACTATGCCTTGCCGGAACACATTACGCGCCCCCTCGCTGTCGTTTGCCCCCACTTTGTGGGCCAGCTGCACAGAATAGCCGGTGGTCATTGCAGAGCATACTCCCCAAAACAGCCACAGGCTCGTCGACATCAACCCTATGGATGCTGAAGCGTCGGCGCCGAGACGACCCACCATTGAGGCGTCGATATACTGCATGGCAATGCCCGACAACTGGGCGAGCATTGCCGGAAGTGAAAGCGACAAAGTAAGACCGAGCCGCCGGCTCCATGACAGCGGCTTTCCTTCGCGTATGAATCTTATATCTGTGGTCACTACAAACACATTGAAAGCCATGCCAACAACCTGACAGGACTTCGCATTAAAAAATTCCAATACAATAACGAAGAGGGACGCGCCAATATTTTGAGCACGCCCCGGGATTAATTGTTTAGACCGGATGAAAGATGAGCCGCATCGTAACTGCGCTATTTTTTACTGAATTCGCGCGAAATATGAGGAGGTTGTTGTAAGAAATGCTTTTTTTCGCTAATTTTGCCGTTATGGAAATGATTTTCAACCCGGATGTTTTCTATGTCATCACAGTCTCGATGGCTGTGCTCGCGGTGATTGTGTTCATTGCGCTGCACCGCATCGAAGCGGCATACGGAATGACTTATAATCCCAAATGGGGGCCGTCGGTTTCAAACCGCACCGGCTGGGTGACTATGGAACTCCCCGCGTTCCTCTGCATGACAATTATCTGGGCTTCAAGCCCAAGAGCTTCACAAATCGCGCCGTGCGTTATGGCCTCACTCTTTGAGCTGCATTATTTCCAGCGCACATTCATATTCCCAATGCTGATGCGGGGGAAAAGCCGCATGCCATGGGCAATAGTGCTTATGGGCATGGTTTTCAACACAATCAACGCCTACATGATTGGAGGATGGCTCTTCTATGTGGCCCAGCCAGGCACTTATCCAGATTCCTGGCTCACATCTCCCCTCTTCATCCTCGGCACTGTTGTTTTCTTTGCCGGGATGGCTATAAACATGCATTCCGACCATGTGATTCGGCATCTAAGAAAACCCGGCGACACTCGCCACTATATCCCTCGCAAAGGGTTTTACAAATATGTAACAGCGGCAAACTATTTAGGAGAATTCACTGAATGGACCGGCTTCGCCATCCTCACGTGGTCTGCCCCCGGGGCAGTGTTCGCCCTCTGGACATTCGCCAACCTTGCTCCGAGAGCGCGTTCTCTCCACGCCCGCTATTCAAAAGAATTCGGTGCCGAATTCACCTCGCTGAGACGCCGGTATATAATCCCTTTCCTCTACTGACAATATATTTCATTTCCTGCTTATGAAAAATCTGTTCACTCCTGCATCGATAGGCCCAGTCACTCTCCGCAACCGCACCATACGCTCTGCAGCTTTCGAGGGTATGGGCAAAGACAACAACCCAACCTCTATGCTACGCGACTATCACCTCAGCGTGGCCAAAGGCGGCGTGGGGATGACCACGCTTGCTTACGCGGGAATATGCAGGTCGGCCCTGTCGTTCAAGACTCAGCTATGGCTACGCCCGGAAATTGTGAAATCTCTGCGCGAAATAACCGACGGGATACACTCGCATGGTGCAAAAGCCTCAATTCAGATAGGACATTGCGGAAATATGACACACCGCTCCACTGCCGGATGCACGCCCGTGGGAGCATCGTCAGGATTCAACCTTTATTCCCCAACCATTGTGAGAGGGCTTCGCAAAGATGAACTAAAGGGGATGGCGCGATGTTTCGGCGACGCTGTGAGAACCGCCCGCGACGCCGGGTTCGATTGCGTGGAAGTGCATGCCGGACACGGCTATCTCATATCGCAATTCCTTTCGCCATACACCAATCGCAGACATGATGAGTACGGAGGCCCGCTCCAAAACCGTATGCGCTTCATGCAGGAATGTATGGAAGAGGTGATGAAAGCCGCCGGCAGCGACATGGGCGTGCTCGTGAAGACAAATATGCGCGACGGGTTCAAAGGAGGAATGGAGATTGAGGAATGCGTCGAAGTGGCAAAAGAACTGGAGCGACTCGGAACCCACGCCATAGTGCTTTCGGGAGGATTTGTGAGCAAGGCCCCAATGTATGTGATGCGCGGTGAAATGCCAATATATTCCATGACCCATTACATGCCGCAGCTATGGCTGAAATACGGGGTGAGAGCCTTCGGCCGGTTCATGATTCCAAAATCCCCTTTCAAAGAACTTTATTTTCTCGACGACGCACGCCGTTTCAGACAGGAACTGAAAACGCCTCTGGTGTATGTAGGAGGAGTGGTGAGCAGAGAAAACGCCGACACTGTAATCGATGAAGAAGGGTTTGACTTCGTGCAGATGGGCAGAGCGCTTCTCAATGAGCCTGATTTTGTGAACAGGATGCAAGAGGCCGACACCCACCGTTGCTCTTGCGACCATGTGAACTATTGCATTGCAAGAATGTATTCGCTAGAAATGGCCTGCCACAAGCATCTCAACAATCTCCCCCCGGCAATATTGAAGGAAATCGACGACATAAAGAAGAGAGATGAAAAAGCGCGTTGACCTATCATCTTCTTGCGCCATTGTGACCGGTGCCACAGGTGGTATCGGAACTCAGTTCGCGCTCGAATTGGCTCGCAGGAACTGCGACCTTATACTGACCGATCTCGACGAGCACGCATTGTATGAAACCGCAGGTTTTATAAGAAGGAGCCTTGAAGAGCCTGACAATATCTCTCTGTATGTGCTCCCGCTCGACCTCACGGCAGAAGACGCCACTATGCAGATTGAACAGTTTTGCGACGAGTCAGACCTTGATCCCGACATTCTTATAAACAATGCGGGGATTTTCTCTTTCGCACCCATAACAAGAACTTCTCCAAGAAAGCTCGACACTTTCATCGATCTCCACATACGCTCTGTGACAATGCTTTCGAGATGGTTTGCCCGCAGGCGCAAGGCCGCTCATTGCGGCTGGCTGCTCAACATGTCGTCGATGTCTTGCTGGATGCCTATGCCGGGACTTGCAATGTATGCCTCGACCAAGGCATATATCAGAGTGTTCAGCCGATCTCTTCACTATGAGATGAAAGACTACGGAGTGGGAGTGACTGTGGCGTGCCCCGGGGGAATCGCGACCGATCTGTTCGGGCTTTCACCAAAACTTAAAGAACTCGCAGTGAAGATACATGTGCTCGACACTCCCGAGAGTTTCGCAAGGAAGGCGGTCAACCGCATGCTGAAGAAAAAGAAACAATACATAAACGGATGGCTCAACCGCATCTCTATTCTTTTCGTAGGGATCACACCCACTCCTGTTAGAATGCTGGTGAAACACCGTCTGCTCGACAAAGGGATAGTTAGATGAAGATTTTACTCACAGGGGCCACAGGAGCCATAGGGAAAGAGATTGCCAAAGGTCTCACAGCCAATGGCCACAATGTGATTCTTGCCTGCCGTTCCGAGTGGAAGGCCGCATCTCTGGCATATGAAATCAAGGCTGAATATAACACAACGCCTGACACCCTTATGCTTGACCTTGCCGATTCAAAATCGGTGAAAGAGGCTGCCGGGAAACTCAGCCATGTCAGGCTCGACGGCATAATCCATAATGCAGGGGTGATGAACGGGCAATACCGCACAGGCCCTGACGGACGTGAAGACACCATGAATGTGAACTATCACAACACCAGGATGCTCACGGAATTGCTTCTGCCGGCGCTAAATGACGGAGCCGGCGTGGTTTTCACAACTTCAGCCACACGCACATGGTTTCCTTTTCAAAAAATAACCGACGACATTCCTGCCGACTGTTATGGCAGGCTAAAAGCCTACGCCTTGTCGAAGAAACTTATTACCCGATATGCGGGGCATCTGTCGGAAGAGTTGAAAGGAAGAGACATCAGGGTCAATTGCACAGACCCCGGAGTGGTCGACACCCCTATGCTTTCAATGGGAAAGTGGTTCGACCCTCTTACCGACATCTTTTTCCGCCCTTTCTGCTTCAAACCCCGGAGAGCCGCAAAGACAGCAATCCGGGCAGTGACAAGCAATCGCACCGGGCGCATATTCTTAACTCCGTGGGGCTCTGAAAAAATCAAAGTCTGAAAAATGTATTTCAACACCCGTTCATTACTCCGACATGCCTGCGACATAACTTCTTATATTGTGTTTGTTGCTGCATTGACTGTATATTGGCTCACTGCCGACAGGCACGCATCTTTCTGGGACTGTCCTGAATATGTGACCTGCGCCTCGCTCCTTGAAATAGGCCACCCTCCCGGGAATCCCGTGTGGATGCTGGCAATGAGAGCCGCCACGATGTTTTTCCCTCCTCATACCCACGCTTTTGTAATAAACCTATGCAGCGGGCTCTTCATGGCTCTCGCCGCCTTGTTCTTGTCGCGAATAATTTTCTTGCTGGCGCAAAAAATAGTAAGCAGCAATTCAAGCCCGCATAGCACTCACGGCTGCCTGCTGCCTGCTTGCGCGTCATTATGCGGCGGGCTATGCTTCGCTTTTTGCGATTCGGCGTGGTTTTCGGCTGTAGAGGCCGAAGTCTACGCCATGTCGGCTTTCCTTTCCTCTTTCTCGATATGGCTTATGCTCCGCGCAGTTTCAGCCGGCAACGCCGGCAAAAGAGCGCGTATATACATCCTTGTCGCCTATATCACAGGGCTTTCACTCGGGGTGCACCAATTGAATCTGCTGTGCATTCCGGTTTTCGCGCTTATATATGCGTTCAAAAGGAATCCGGCTCCGGGAGCGCAATGGAAAGCATGGGGCGCAATCTTAATCTCTTTCGCCTTAATCGCCTTGATGCTGACGGGAATAATGTCAGGAATCCTCCGCATTGGAGAATGGTTTGAGCTAACGGCCGTCAACACTTTCAATCTCCCCTATTTCTCAGGAGTGATCGCTTTCCCGATATTCCTTACTGTGGTTTTCATTACGGCTCTTGCTTTGGCCGACCGCCATTACGACAAGCCTTCCGGCCGGAGAGTATATATATGCACATGGATGGCAGGAATGCTGCTGCTCGGCTATTTCTCTTTTGCCATGATACTCGTCAGAGGCTATGCCTCTCCCCCAATGAACGAGGCGGCCCCTACCGATGTGTTTGCCCTGAAATCATATATCGAACGCGACCAATATGGCTCGAAACCTCTGTTTTATGGGCGCACACCTTTCAGCAAGCCGCTCGTGAAAGAGGAATGGAAGGCCGGAAAATCACGCCCCGAATATTCTCGGCTGATCTTGAAAAAGAAGCATCCTCGCTTTGTGCCGCTGATGCCGGGGGCAAGATTGCACCACCGCAGCGGGCTTTTATCGGCTGATGACTCTGCAAAAAACATAATGACTGCGCAACAGGGAAACGGGTATCTGCTTGCCGATTACTCATTCTCCCCCGTGACCACTCCGGAACTCGACATGTGGCTGCCTCGAATCACAGGCGGCTCGAAGTATGACCTCGAAAGCTATGAAGACTGGGCCGGAATGAATATCGGCAACATGGTGAAAGTGGCGGCGTCGGAAACTATCGACTCCCTCGGAAATCTTGCAGGGAAAATCCTGCCTGACGGGACGAGAGCCGAAAACGTGTCATACAGGCCTACGTATATGCAGAATCTCAAAATGTTTGCCACATACCAGGCTGCCTACATGTATTTCCGCTATCTTTTATGGAATTTTATGGGCCGGCAGAATGACTATCACTCCACAGGAGAAATCGAGCATGGAAATTTCATTACCGGCTTTGCGCCTGTCGACAATGCCATGCTCGGCGACCAATCGCTCATGCCCGATCACGCATCAAACGGCAACAAAGGGAGAAACGTATATTTCTGCATTCCGTTCCTGATAGGGCTGGCCGGCATGATATATCTCGCACGCTCCGGGAGAGAGGGCAGAAGAATTATGGCGATAATCTCGCTTTTCTTCCTGATGACGGGGCTGGCCATTGTGGTCTACCTTAATCAGGACCCGGGCGAACCGCGAGAACGAGACTATTCTTTTTTAGGCTCCTACATGGCTTTCTGCATGTGGATTGGATTCGGTGCAATGGCTATGGCAAAAGCCGTTGCAAAATTACATATGAAGCAAAGTGCAACACTTTCGGCTGCGTTCGCCCTGTCTTTGCTGCCCGGAATCATTATGGCTGTGGAAAATTATGACGACCATGACAGGACCGGACGCGGCGAACCTTATGATTTCGCTTCAAGGATACTGAAAATGGATAGGCCTGCCATAATCTTTTCCCAAGGCGACAATTACACTTTCCCTCTATGGTATGCCCAGGAAGTGATGAACATCGGACACTGTCACACTGTGGTTGACCTGTCGTATCTTGCATCTCCCGACTACGTTGTGAATCTTATGAAGCAGGGAGACAGAGGGCTCAGGCTCACTGCAAGGCTGGAAGACATAGCATATGGAGCCTATTCTTTTACGAAGCTGACAAATGATGCCGACAGTGCGCCCATCCCGTTAATTGACGCCCTGAAGGAACTGTATGCAACCACCGGCGGAGCCCCTGTGATGAGGCATTCAAAAGTGACTCTCCCGGGGCGAACGATGGCCGACACACTGGTGATAGATCTCCGCAAACTTAACCCCGGCTCCCCGATGATTCCTTTTCGCCAGCTTATGATTCTCGACATTCTCGCCTCTAACCTTGAGGAGTCGGCACCAAGAAGCGTGTATTTTTTGAATCCTGTGCAATATTCTTTTCATAAGCCTCTCTCGGATGCCACCCGCCAAAGCGTGTACGCACGCGTCTACGCGCCATTCCTTATGGACTCGGCATTCAATTCCACTATCATCTCAGACATGAGAATCGCCGCTCCATCGAATTCCATACAGAAAGAATCCTATGCCGACCCTGTGATAAAAGACATGAAGCGACGTCAGCGGGGCGCAATCATCATAGGAGCAAAAGAACTCCTGGATAAAGGGCATAGCGGAGAAGCACGCAATGCTTTGGTGCAAGCGGCAATGATGTATCCATATTCATTGATAGAAGCCGGAACGTTCACTCTGACAGATTCCACTTTCTATGAAGGCGCAGAATATTTGAGCACGATGTTTCAAGTTTATAAAGTCACCGAAGACATCGAAATGCTACGTCGCGCCCTTAAAGAATCTGAGGCAATCGGCAGTCAGGCCAAAAGTTGGGAACAGTATTATAAAAGCCTGTCGGCGGGTCAACGGGCGGCTGTATCTAACGAGACCCGCAGGATAATATGGTCTAAGCAACGTGTCGACATATTGTCGGACAGCCTCAGGACCGCTTATAAAAAACATCAAGAATAACACCGTAGGTAAGACCTAAACAATCATTTTTATGAAACCATTGTTTATAATCGGATATATGGCTTGCGGCAAAACCACTTTCGGACAGGCCCTCGCCGAGGCTACAGGCCTCAAATTTATTGACCTCGACCATATCATCGAAGAGAGGCAGAACGCTTCGATAAGGGAGATTTTCGCTGAAAAAGGTGAAGACGGATTCAGAGAAATAGAGCGCGACATGCTTCATGAGGTTGCCTCGCTTCATGACACTATAATTTCGTGCGGGGGCGGCACTCCTTGTTTTTTCAACAATATGGACCATATGAACTCACAAGGCACAACCTTATGGCTGCAGACTTCAGAAGAACGACTTTTCTCCCGGCTCATAGTCAAACGCCACACACGGCCCCTCCTTGCAGACCGCACTGACAACGAGATTCGCGACCTGATAAAAAAGCAGCTTGAAGCCCGCTCTCCGTTTTATTCCCGCGCATCAATCATCTGGCATGGAGACTTGCTTGAAAACCGCAGGGAAATCGACGACAACATATCCGCATTTCTCAAAGCATTCCCTATTTTACCGGCTAATCAGGCGAGATCAAGACCCCTGTTTTCTTCTCAAATCAGAAAGATGTTGTTGACAAAATTGCAAAAAACGCCCACATCACAAACGAATTGAGGAGTGAATTTGCATTTCACAATCCTTTGTAGTAATTTTGTGGTGGAAGGAGAAACCTGCCGCTATGCGGAAGAGCATCACCCTCCTTTACCCGATTAGCCATGACCGAAAAAGAACACACCAAGACTATTGAACTGGACCCCCAGCCTCAGAAAGTGGAGCACGAAGAAAAAAACTGCTCACTAAAACTCGGACTCGTAGGCAATTATGCCGACACCGACGAAACCCGGTTTCTACTCACTCCTGAGGGTTCCGGGCTTCTCACCTCTTCAAATGTGAAAATACTTATGGAGAAGGGAGCAGCCACCGACATCAGTTTCCCGGATTCAAGATATCATGAATTCGGAGTAGAGACAGTAAGCAGAGAGGAGGCCCTCAAGGCTGATATTGTGCTTTCTTATCTTCCCCTTCATGCAAAAGACATCAAAAAAATGAAAAAGGGAGCCACCCTTTTCACTATGATGGGCTCTGACATGTTTGAGGCTCCGGTCATCAAGGCCCTCCTCGACATGGAAATCACATCCGGATGTTTCGACAACATGTATAGCCACAATGACGAGCCTGTGTTCGCAAACATTATCGATGAAATCGACGGGCGTGCATCAATAATGTATGCTCAGGAATTCCTGTCGTATGTAGGTGGCGGGAAGGGAGTGCTGCTTGCGGGTGTGGCCGGAATCAACCCTTGCGAGGTGCTCATAATAGGCGACGGAACAACCACTTATGCCGCAGCCAAGGCGGCAATGGCGGCTGGCGCCTATGTCACTCTGATGAACAATGACATCTCTGCTCTTCAGGTGGCAAAACAGGTGTGTGGCGACACGCTCAACACCATAGCGATCCACCCGCGTGTGCTTTTCAACAAGGTGAAAACAGCAGATGTCATTCTCATCGGCAAATGCACACGCCCGTTTGAATTCCCTAAAAAACTCTCTGTGGCTCTTAAAGATTCTGTATATGTGCTCAACTTTGAAGAGACCCACCCCTCTATATCCGTGCCACGCACAGTGGCAATGGCCATGTCGAATGTGATTGTGAATTTCTTCGACGAACTCATCATAAAAGGTGGGGTCAACAATATGGTGGCAAGCACTCCGGGTGTGCAAATGGGAATTGTGACTTATCGCGGCAAACTTGTAGACAAACTTATCGGCTCTTATCTTAGAATGCCAAGCGTCGACATCAAGGTGATGCTCGCCGCCACTAACTAAAACCTCAGGCCGTAATAATCAGGAAATGTCGGAGAAAAGGACGCTTATACATATCCTCACGGCTAATCGCTGGGGCGGTGTGGAAAGATACGCTCTCGACATTTGCCGCCATTTCATAAAACAGGGCTGGAATGTGGCGGCTGTCACTCGCGACGCCAAGGCTGTCGATGCAATGTTTAAGAAGGAGGGGGTGACTTTAGTTCACGCCCCCTTTCTCAGCATGCTCGACTTCTCGTCAGCCCGACTGCTGGCCAAGACCCTCAGACAATGCGAGAAAGACAGCGTAACAATCCATGCTCACGGCTTCAGAAATGCCTTCACAGCCTTGCTGGCAAGAAAACTTGCCGGAAGAAAGGATGTGAGAATAGTAATGACGCGGCACAAGGTGAAAAAAGGGATCGACAGCTGGCTCTTCAGAAGAATATATCGAAACCTCGACTCAATGATTTTCGTGTCGCAGATGGCGGCAGACCGATTTTTGTCGACCTGGCACAACAAGCCGATCCCGTTCTCTCTCGACAGGGTGCATATCATTCACAATAGCTTGAATCTTGATTGCCCGCAACCTGTGCCTCGCTCCGCCAAAGGGCCGGTGTGCGCCATGTTTCACGGCCCTTTGAGCCCCGGGAAAGGACTGGAGACACTCATCGACGCTTTGTCGCTGTTAAAAGGGACAAGGGTAAGGCTCAAAATTGTGGGAAGCGGCACCCCGGACTATGTTGACCGTCTGCGCAGACGCGCCATAACAAGGGGGGTGATGGACATGATTGACTGGCATAAACATCTCGACGACCCTATGGCTCTTATCCCGGATTGCGATTTCGGAGTGCTGCCGTCGCTCACGGAAGAGGCTTTTGGTCTCGCTAATATTGAATATATGGCCTATGGAAGGCCACAGGTGTGCTCCTCTAACGGGGCTCAGCCTGAATACATAACCGACGGGAGGGAAGGGTTTCTGATTTCGCCGGGAAATACCGCCCGCCTTGCGGAAGCGATGCGCAAACTCGCGGCAGACCCCGCATTGCGCATAAGAATGGGGGAAAGGGCATTCTCTTCTTTCAGCGAAAATCTCTCCTGGCCTCGCTTCATATCGCGCCTCACACCTTTATACATACCGCAATAAAGACACTTATATATAACGCAATTAAAGACACTCCCGCTTGCAACGAAGCGGGAGTGTCTTGCATATTTTCAAACGTTGTAAAACGCTTTTTAATGAGCGTCAAGCCAGTTGTCGGCCACGCCGCTTGATGCTGTGAGCTTCACTTCGCCTGAGTATGCTCCTTCCATACATCTTGCCACAAGTTTTTGCATAACCGGAAGCTCCTCCGGCAAAACATCGAAGTTCAATTCATCGTGCACCTGCATGATCATCTTCGATTTCAATCCCTTATCCCTCATTTCGCGGGCAATATCAACCATTGCCACCTTTATTATGTCGGCAGCCGAGCCCTGTATCGGGGCGTTGATTGCATTCCTCTCTGCATACCCTCTCACCACAGGGTTCTTGCTGTTGATGTCGGGAAGCCGTCTTTTCCGGCCCATCTTTGTTGACACAAACCCATGCTCGCGAGCCGTCTCCACAGATTCCGACATATATTGATGAATTGTCGGGAACATGGCAAAATAGTTATCAATCAACTGCTTCGCATCTGCTCGCGGAATATTGAGACGGGATGCCAGTCCGAAGGCAGATATGCCGTAAAGGATTCCGAAATTGGCGGTCTTTGCATGGCGGCGCTCATCGGCCGTGACTTCCGACACATCCTTATGATAGATTTTGGCGGCCGTAATGGCATGAATGTCATCGTTATTTCGGAATGCGGAAATCATGGTCTCGTCTTTTGCGAAATCCGCCACAAGGCGCAGTTCGATTTGCGAATAGTCGGCAGACAGAAACAGATGCCCTTCATCTGAAATAAAGGCACGGCGAATTTCCCTCCCCTCCTCTTCTCTGACAGGAATGTTCTGAAGGTTTGGCGACGAAGAAGATATGCGCCCGGTGGCCGTGACTGTCTGGTTATAGACTGTGTGAACTTTCCCCGTGGCAGGGTTTATTGCCGCCGGAAGAGCCGTAAGATAGGTCGTAAGAAGTTTTTTCAACTGGCGATATTCCAATATCTTCCCCACTATAGGATTTTTCATCGCCACTTTTTCAAGCACATCCTCACTTGTGGAATACTGTCCTGTCTTAGTTTTCTTAGCCTTAGGGTCGAGCTGGAGTTTGTCGAACAATATTTCGCCCACCTTTGCCGGAGAACTCACATTGAACTCTTCGCCCGCCAGGCCATAAATCTCAGTCTCCAGAGTTGCGAGCCTCCCCTCAAGCGATCGAGCGGCATCGTTAAGAGCCTCCACATCTATCCTTACCCCTTCAATCTCCATCTCTGCGAGCACTGCCGCCAATGGCAATTCAACATCGCGAAGCAATGGAGTCATACCCTCGCTCTCAACCTCTTTCACAATAACCGGCTCAAGGCGAAGAGCCACACATGCTTGCTCGCAGGCCCACGCCGCTATGTCATCGGAAGAAGAGGCCGGGGTCTTCGCCCCTCGCTTGGCCGTGAACACAAGATCGGGGCGAAGCGTCATTCCCAGATACTGCAACGCAAGAACATCAAGAGAATGACGCATCTCCGGCTGCAGAAGATAGTGAGCAAGCGATATGTCATAATAGTTTGCTAAAGCCTGCAAACCGTCATTGCGCATTCTGTGAGAAAGCACATAGTCGCGCTTTGACTGCGACGTGACTTTCTCAATGTCGGCACGAGCCATCAGGTCGAGCACAAACGTAATGCCCTCTCTAAAACCAACAGGAATAAAGAATGCCTCAGATTCAGTCAATGCAAGAGCCACTCCTTTTATATCAGCCGTCATGTCGTTCTCTCCGTCGGCAACCATGCAGACCCCGCATCTTTCCGACGCCATAAGCCGTGAAGAAATAGAATCCAGCACCCCCGAGGAATCTATCACACACCAGTCTACTGGCTTTGCATACTGTATTGCGGCTATTTCCGCAGGACTCTCCTCTGCTTCGTCACCATCGAAATCAAACAGCGACGATGGGAACCCGGAGTTCCTCAAAGGAGCCTGCTGCCCGCTGATACGCTTTGCCACTCTGTCGCTTAGCGATTTAAATTCCAGTTCTTTAAAAATAGCAAATAGTTTTTCTTTATCTTCCGGCTTCCTCACAAGGTCATCCGGACTCTCTTCCACAGGCACATCAGTGCGTATAGTGGCAAGGAAATAGGAATCTCGAATCTGCTTCTCGTTCTCCTCGATTTTTTTCTTCAACGCCCCTTTCAGCTCACCGGTGCGGCTGAGAAGTTCATCCACACTTCCGAAGTCCTGGATAAGCTTCACCGCAGTCTTCTCTCCAACTCCGGGACAGCCGGGGATATTATCGATCTTATCGCCCATAAGAGCCAGAAAGTCAATCACCTGCGACGTGCGTTGTATGCCATATCGTGAGCATACCTCTTCCTCGCCCCTGATCTCAAAGTCCTGCCCGCGATATGCCGGCTTATACTGCAGCACATTAGGGCTTACAAGCTGCCCGAAATCCTTGTCGGGAGTCATCATATAAGTTGTGAATCCCTCCTTTTCTGCCCTTTTGGCCATTGTGCCGACAACATCGTCGGCCTCAAACCCTTCCACCTCAAGAATTGGAATGCTGTAGGCACGAATAATCTCCTTAATCACAGGCACCGACAGCCGGATATCCTCCGGCATAGATTCCCTCTGGGCCTTATATGAAGCGTCGGCCTCGCTGCGGAATGTAGGGCCGTGAGGATCGAAACACACGGCAATGTGAGTGGGGTTCTCCTTGCGGAGCACCTCTTCAAGCGTATTGACAAAGCCAAATATGGCCGATGTGTTAAAGCCCCCCTGAGTGAGGCGAGGCATCTTTATCAACGCATAGTAGGCGCGAAAAATCAGCGCATAAGCATCGAGAAGAAACAGGCGTTTTTCGTTCATCTGAAGTAAATTTTCCGCTAAATTAACAATTTAATCCGTATTGAGTGTCGTGGTTGAAGAGATTTTATTAATTTTGCACTTGAATTGTTATGGACCAACTAAACATAATTCAGGAAAGGCTCGCGGCTGAACTGGCCGAGATGAACGCCATTATTCACAGTTCGCTTCACACTTCTAACGAACTTATGAATCAGGTGGTGAATAACTATCTCAAAGTCAAGGGGAAGCAAATCAGGCCTATTATGGTGATTATCAGCGCCGGAATGTTTGGCGGTGTCAACACCCATGTTCTCCACGCCGGAGCGGCGCTGGAGATGCTTCATAATGCATCTCTGATTCATGACGATGTGGTAGACGAGACTTCTTTGCGCCGTGGCAAAATTACCGTCAATGCCGAATGGGGCAACCATATCGCAGTGCTGGTGGGCGACTTCTTCGTGTCGAACGCCCTCGCTGCCGGAATCAAGACTAACAATATCGCCATCATATCTGCACTCTCCGACCTTGGAAAGGAACTTTCGGTTGGCGAGGTTGACCAGATCTGCAATGCACGAGGGCACCATTTTGATGAAGAGAGCTACTTCAAAATGATTCGCAAGAAGACTGCATCGCTTTTCATGAATTGCGTCAAAATGGGTGCGGAAGCTGCTGGAGCAAAGCCAAGCGAATATCAGCCCCTCGTGGAATATGCAGAATTGCTCGGGCTGTGTTTCCAGATTCGTGATGACATTTTCGACTATTCTGAAAATGAAGTAATCGGGAAACCCACCGGCAACGACCTGCGTGAAGGGAAGGTGACACTCCCTCTCCTGTATGCCCTAAATTCTGCGCCTGCCGACATGGCTGACCCGATGAAGGACTTGCTGAGGCGCGGCGATCTATCCAACAGCGAGATTGACACCTTGCTTGATTTTGCAAAAAACAACGGAGGCATAGAATACGCCTACAACCGTATGCGACAAATGGAGAATGAGGCCGAGAATCTGCTTGCCTCATACCCTGAGAACCATTGGAAACAATCTTTCCGCGACCTTTTCGACTATATCATAGCCAGGCATAAATGAAACCATATCTACATCCAGACCTTATTGAAGCCGGATGCGATGAAGCCGGCCGGGGATGCCTTTGCGGGCCGGTAAGCTGCGCGGCTGTGATACTGCCTCCGGGGTTTGAATGCCCTGGCCTTAATGACAGCAAACAATTATCGGAGAAAAAAAGAAAACAGCTGCGCCCAATCATCGAGCAGAACGCCCTGGCCTGGGCTGTAGTGATGGTAGACGCGCAGGAAATAGATAAAATAAACATTCTCAACGCTTCAATTGAAGGGATGCACAGGGCGCTATCCAAACTTTCGATACGCCCGCAGCATATACTTGTAGACGGCAATCGCTTCAAGCCTTATAACGATATACCCTACACAACGGTTGTGAAGGGCGACGCCACCTATATGTCGATAGCGGCTGCATCTATTTTGGCAAAGACACACCGCGACGAACTAATGGATCGCCTTGCACTCGAATACCCTGGCTACGACTGGGCAACCAACAAAGGCTACCCCACAAAAGCCCACCGCGCAGCAATTGCCACCCTCGGCCCCACCCCGCTCCACCGCCTCTCCTTCCGTCTCACCTGACCCTCCATTAAAAATACAGTCACAGCCACTACCTCTTCAAATTCAATCCAACTCCTAACACTATCTCCTCGACACATTCCTCCAACTAACCTCAAACCATCGCAATCCCAAAGTCCAACACAACCCATCGCCACGTCCATCACTATCCCGAAATCCAACACAACCCATCACCACGTCCATCACTATCCCGAAATCCAACACAACCCATCACCACGTCCATCGCAATTCCAAAATTCAACAGCGAACAAACATATTAATTTTACTTTTCAAAGGAAGTAAAATTGAAAAAAACACGAAAAGTTCAAAAACATTTGGCAAAATCAAAAAAAAACACTAATTTTGCATTCACATACAGCGAACGCAAAGCGTGAGCAAGCCCAGGTGGCGGAATGGTAGACGCGCTCGTTTCAGGTGCGAGTGCTGAGAGGCGTGCAGGTTCGAGTCCTGTTCTGGGCACTGTAAAATCCCGTAACTCATTGAAAATCAAGAGTTGCGGGATTT
>VSPM01000037.1 GCA_009775365.1 Muribaculaceae bacterium | reverse complement strand
CATCGGGACATCTTCCCACTATAAAATAGCACAATCTTTGAGAATGCAACGCAATCTTAAATGAAAGAGCCGTGATCGGGTGTCAGTTTTATTTTATGACTGAATAATATTTTTAGCCTTTGTTGCGTTATAATAATGTAAGTGTAGATTACACTTCGCTTGGGTTTAACTTTAAAAATCTCTTTTTGCCTATGGCTAATGATTCTACTTCCTCTTATTTAACAACAGACAAAAAAAATAAATTAATGAAGTCTCCGCGCCAATCGTCATTGGCTTTCATCCGACAGTTTGCAAGGGTCTATATGAATTATGGCAATTCAGACTTAACCGCATATATTGTGAATTGATATCGGCCTTAATAGAAGGCTATTTTAAGAGTTTTACCCTTGCCGTATGAAATAACAGCGGGTCGAAAATCATTTTGATTTTCGACCCGTTGCCTTACCGATTTTTAGTTTTGCAAAATGCCGTTGCCTGCTTCAGCGTGCTAATGCGTAAAGAAATGCGGCAATTATGCTTTTTGCCGTCTCTTTTCAATAAGGTCAAGTATTTTTATCGACTCCAGGCACATCCTGGAATTATGATACGGACATTTCCAGAACCCCGCTTTGTCATCTTTTCGGTCGATCGTGCTGTCTGAGTTTATAGCCCAATACCATTCTCCGTTCGGGTCTACAAGATTGTCGGCTATATATCTCCATGACCGCCATGCATCTGACAAATATCTTTTCTCTTCCTCACTTCCCGGGTCGGAGTGGAAATATGCAAGGTATAACTGCCCGATTACATTTTCAGCCTGCACCCACCAATGCTTGTTGTTGTCGCATCGGCCATCGGCATGAAGTTCATATATCATTGAACCATCGTTTTCTCTCCCTTTTAGTCCGGCCAAAGCTATTTTCTCAGTGTGGCGCAACGTCTCTTCAAACAGTTCTTTATCGCCAATCACCTCAGCTGATTCCAGCAAAAGCCAGGAGGCTTCTATGTCATGGCCGTAGGATTCAGCATCATCAAATTTGCGCCAGCAGTCATCGAAGAAAAGTGTGAGGTGATGCGTATCGCTATTTTCAATCTTATAAAGAAATACTCTTAGCAGATTCTTTGTGGCTTCCTCAACTTTACGGATCATCATGTCGGAACCATCTTCATGACCCGGTTTGCAATGCTTCAAAGCCCTGAGAAGATTAGTGTATCCTTCCAGGATATGGAGATGAGTATTCATGGTTTTCGAGGCATTTGCGTCATGACTGCTAAGCCTCATGTCTTCAATCTTGCCCCATTCCCTTGTAGATGCCTCTATATATCCGTCGAGATCATAGTCTCTCGCGTGGTCTTCTATGCAATTAAAAAGATTCCACGCCAGGTCAAGACATCTCTTGTCGCCTGTGGCAAGATACATTTCAGAGGCTCCATATATTATGAAAGCTATGGCATAATATTGTTTTTTGGTGTCGAGAGGGTTTCCTTCGGCATCTACGCTCCAGAAAGCTCCGCCATATTCCTTGTCGAGAAAGCAAGAGTCGATAAAATCAGCAGCTCTCTTTGCATAGTCAATATATCCTGAGTTTTCAGAAAACCTGTGGGCGGCAGAAAAAGTCCACACAATGCGTCCGTGCAGAATAGCACCTTTTGGCGCTTCTGCATCAAGGTTGTCATATCCGTCGCGGCGACCGTAGAATCCGCCACGCGGATCACACATTTTATTCATCCAGTAGGGAAGAATGTTCTCTGTGAGGTTTTGTCTAAGTTCGGACTTAAATAAATTTATATCGATGTTATTCATTCTGTCTTTTAGGATTTATATAGAGAAATCAAGTGCCTGCAATCTGATTGCAGACACTTGTCAAATCAATTTATACAGGCTCAATCTTTTCCCTTGCCGGAGATTCAATGATCTCTTGGCGTTGAGCCTTCAGTTTTTCAACAATATTATTCATTTCTTCAGTGCCAAGCGGATAAAGCCACACTATTATAAGTGAAAGCAACGCCACTGCCGCAGGAATGAATGTCATTAGCATCCACAGGCAATTGATGGCTCCTTCCGGCTGCGTGATGCTGACGTCTTGCATCCCCTCGGGACGCTCCACATATCCTGCCCCGTGCAGAAGCCACATGACTGACGCTCCACCTATCGCGCCTCCGAATTTTTGCGCCATTGAGGCAGAAGAGAAAATAAGACCGGTTGACGCGCTTCGGTATTTTAACTCTGAGTAGTCGCTCACGTCTGCATACATTGACCATACCAGCGGCGACATGATTCCTGTGAGAACAGAGATTATAATCTGAAGCAACAGCATCAGAAGCAGGCCGCCATTTGTGGAAGGCATGCAGAGGAAGAATAATACGCTAAATATAATGAGAAGGATGTCGACAAGAATAAAGGTCGACTTTTTACCGATTTTGGCTGTGACAGGCACCGCGAGAGCAACCCCGACCATATTGGCCACTTCTCCTATGCCAAGGAAGAGTCCGGAATAGAACAAGATGGAAATGGAGAACAGGAACATGTGCTGTTCGCCTCCGATAACGTCTGCAAAGAAAAAGGCCACTGTAGCACCCCTTACTGTATTGAAAAGGTTGAAACAAAGAGAGGCTCCGTTGAGAAGCCACCAAGGTTTGTTCGTGACAAGGGCCTTGAGATCTTTGCCGAGAGTGGCATTGCACACAGTGTTCAGTTTCTCACGTGTGAGTTTGAAACAAAGTATGAAGAGCAGGAAGCAGCATGAGGCAATCACAATCATCGCGGCCTGCCAGCTGCTTTGCGGCGACATGTCAAACGAATTGCGGAACATTGCGCAAAGCGGGTCCCATGTGAACAATGCTATGAATGAACCGCCGTAGGCAAAAAACATTCGGAAAGAAGAGAACACCGTTTTCTCCTGTGAATTGTCGGTCATTACTCCGAGCATCGCTCCATAAGGCACATTTATGCCTGTATAGACTGTCATCATAAGAATATATGTGACATAAGCCCAAACCAGTTTTGCGGCATATCCCCAATCGGGAGTTGTGAACAGCAGAATACCGCAGATAGAGAATGGCGCGGCCACCCAAAGGAGATAGGGGCGATATTTCCCCCATCTCGTTTTGGTTCTGTCGGCCACAATGCCCATCATCGGGTCGCTCACTGCGTCCCATATTCTGGTCACAAGAAGTAACACGCCTGTGTCGATAAGGCTTATGCCAAATATATTGGCATAGAAGAAAGGCAGATAATAACTGAATACTTTCCAGAACATGGATGACGCCATGTCGCCGAAGCCGTATCCTATTTTTTCTTTTATCGGGGCCATTTCAGAACATTAGTTAAAGTGATTTTTGTCGCAAATCGCAAGATTTGCATCAATCAGTCGGTTTAATGTCTTAACTGATTCTGAAGTGGTCAGTTTGTCTTGCGGAGTGTTGAGGCAGTAATCCACAAGGCGGTCAACTGTGGAGGTGGCTACGTGCATACGAGTGTCGGAAGAAGCGTAATATATGAACACCTTTCCGTCTTCATCCACAATCCATCCGTTTGAGAACAACACATTCATTACATCTCCGATATACTCTTCGCCAACGGGTGCCATAAGATAACCGCCGGGAGACGCAATCTCTTTCCAAGGCTCTTCAAGAGAGGTCATATACATGTAAAGCACATAACGCAATCCTGAAGCACACGCTCTCACGCCATGTGCAAGATGAAGCCATCCTTTAGATGTCTTGATGGGGTGTGGGCCTTCTCCGTTTTTGACTTCTTTGATTGTGTGATAGTAGCGCGAATCAATGATGCTCTCCTCCTTTACTTCCGCTTTTGTGATGTCGTCAACGAGAGCCCATCCGATTCCGCCGCCGCTGCCGGTTTCGATAAATCCGTCTTGCGGGCGGGTGTAGAGAGCATACCTGCCATTCACCTTTTCAGGATGAAGCACTACATTTCTCTGTTGCGATTTGCTCTTGAGGTCCGGGAGACGTTCCCAGTTGATGAGATCTTTCGTTCTTGCTATTCCACATGATGCAGTTGCCGCAGAAAGGTCGCCGGGCTTGGAGTCATCGTGACGTTCCACACAGAAAAGCCCGTATACCCATCCGTCTTCATGGCGAGTGAGTCGCATGTCGTATACGTTAGTGGCAGGGTCGTCAGTGTCGGGAAGAGTGATGGGGTGAGGCCAGAAACAGAAGTTATCAATGCCGTTAGGGCTTTCGGCGATGGCGAAGAACGACTTCCTGTCGTAGCCCTCTACGCGCACTACAATCACATACTTGTCGCCCCATTTGATTGCACCTGAATTGAGAGTGGCATTGCATCCGATACGTTCCATGAAATATGGATTTGTCTCCGGATTGAAGTCGTATTTCCAGAAAGGAGGCACCATGTCTGCAGTGATGATAGGGTTAAGATACCTTTCAAAGATTCCATTCCCTTCGATTTTAACATTCGGGCGCGTCACGAGTTCTTCATAGCGTGCGAGAATAAGATTCTTGCGATATTCAAATGTGTTCATATCTAAATCAGATTATCTGTATACTGTAGTTAAAACTAATTCCGTTGATGCCGTAAATTATTTTACGAATATGGCGTTAGACTTGTCGTGGAAAGCCTTGAAGTCTGCTTCCGCAGGATGTCCGGGATAAGGCACATAAAAATGACCTGCCTTATCTTCGTTTCTGGCATTTCTCCATACGCACACATAGGCTATGTCAAGGCCGCCTATCGATGGCAGGAGCACGTTGGTGTACCAGTCGCTCATCTCAAGTCCCTCAAGGCCGGTCTCGGTAAATGCGGCAATCTTGCCACGTTTTTTCGCCTCTTCCGTCACATACGACAGTTGCGCCTTGATGCGGTCTTTATATTGTTCTACGCCCTCTTTTCCATTGAAATGATATATGTCAGTGCCAAGAATGTCTACATACTCATCGCCGGGGTAAGTCGAAAAATACTGTTCCGGGGTCAAGTCTTTGTCAGGTGAATAAGCCCATACTACATTATTCACGCCTTTTTCATCAAAAATTCTGCGCGTGCGCTTCCAGAGGTCAATATATTCTTCCGGTGTGGAATTGCCTGTGCCCCACCAGAACCATGTGCCGCTGTTCTCATGCCAGGGTCGGAAGATTACCGGCACCGGATTCCCCTCTGCATCTTTAAGAGAAGAGATAAAATCAGCTGTTTTGCCAATCCATGAATCCATTGTGGCTGACAGGGCGCTGTCTTGGGCAAGAAGATGCAAGGGCGATGCGCTTACGTCCCAGGAGTCTCCTCCAGAAGCCGGATTACGTGGATGCCAGCTGACGGCATTGATTCCTCCCCTGCCGTTTTGTTTGATTATTTCAGAGGCCATAAAAGAGAACGGCACTCCGTCAAGATTGTTTGCTGAGTCAAGTTCTATCATGCCAAGGTCCCAGCTCATGAGCCCGGGATATTCGCCGGTCACTCTTTTTACGTCGGAGTTGCCGTCTACATATTGCCAGTCATAGCCATATGCTGTGTCGTCATGATGTCCGAAGAAGAATTTCCCTGACGTCACGGTAGAGTCAAGGCGCGCAATAAGTTCCTGAGCCGGTGTCGTCTCGGCTGTTTCTGTTTCGGCAGTTGTCTTGCCGCTGTTTCCGCAAGAGGCGGTGGCCAAGGTGATGCCTGCAGCAATTGCCAAAATTTTATTGTTCATAATTAAATCGTTATGTTGGTTTGGATTTATTAGTTTTTACTAATTATTTGCCAAGAGTCACCTCTATCACATTCTTAGAGCCCGGTTCTTGAACAGGAATGACAGGCCCTTCGATTGCAGTTCCGTTGAGAGTGATTCTCCCCACTCCCTTGTTGACATGCTGCGGGTTTGAGACAATTATTTTATAGTCTGCATCGCGGAATTTTCTGTTCACTTCATATCCGTCCCATTCTTTAGGAATGCAAGGATTAATTTCGAGTCCGTCATATCCCGGCCTGATTCCGAGTATGAACTGTGTGATTGCATACCAGTTCCAGGCGGCAGTTCCTGTGAGCCAAGAGTTTTTAGCCTCTCCGGGTTTGAATGCCTCTTTCCCGGCAGTCATCTGGCAGTAAACATATGGCTCTACCTTGTGAAGCTCGCTTCTGTCTTCAAGATATGCGGGACATATTTTTTTATAATATTCCCAAGCCATGTCGCCGCGCCCGAGAACGGTCTCCCCTATTATCACCCAAGGATTGTTGTGCGCGAATATGCCTCCGTTTTCTTTATATCCGGCCGGATAAGTGGAAATTTCACCATACTCGACTATATATTCGGTATAGGCAGGATAGTTCAATACTATGCCATGCTCGCAATCGAGATAATTTTTGACTGAATCAAGCGACTTTTCAACGAGACCCGATTCAAGTCCGATTCCCGCCATAGTGCACCATCCTTGCGACTCTATGAATATTTTTCCCTCTTTGTTTTCTTCAGAGCCAACTTTATTGCCATAGAAATCATATGCACGCAGGAACCATTCTCCATCCCATCCATGCTTTTTCACTGCATCAACCATCTTGTCAACATGTAGTTGCGCCCTGTCGGCCTCTTCATTCTTGCCAAGGGCCCTGCACAGGTCGGCATACTCTTTGCCATAAATCACAAATTGCCCGGCAATCATAAGCGACTCTGCTTTTGAACCTTCTGTCTTATTCTCAGTGGTCTGGAAAGATTCATTAGGGTCTTGAGAAAAACAGTTTAGATTAAGACAGTCATTCCAGTCTGCTCTTCCTATCAAGGGGAGTCCGTGAGGCCCGAGATTGTCGATTACATGATTGAACGACACTCTCAGATGCTCAAGAAGCGCGACTTCAGTGCCCGGCTGATTGTCGAAAGGCACCGGCTCTTCAAGAATGGAGAAATCTCCGGTTTCACGGATATAAGCGCATGTGCCGAACACGAGCCACATGGGATCGTCGTTGAAACCGCCGCCAATGTCGTTGTTGCCACGCTTGGTCAGTGGCTGGTATTGATGATAGCATCCGCCGTCGGCAAACTGGGTCGAAGCGATGTCAATGATTCTCTCTCTGGCGCGTTCAGGAATCTGATGCACAAATCCCACAAGGTCTTGATTTGAATCTCTGAATCCCATTCCCCTTCCGATGCCGCTTTCAAAGAACGATGCCGAGCGAGAAAAGCAGAATGTTATCATGCACTGGTATTGATTCCAGATATTCACCATTCGGTCGAGTCTCTCATCGCCGGTGGTGAGTTTGAATTTGTCAAGCAGGGTGTCCCAGTAGGCGCGAAGTTCATCGAACGCCCTGTCCACTTTTTCGGCGGTGTCAAACCTGCTCATCAGCTGTTTTGCGCGGGTTTTATTTATGACTCCTTTTGATTCCCATTTTTCATCTTGCAGGTTCTCGATGTAGCCAAGTGTAAAAATAAAATCCTTGCTTTCACCTGGAGCCAGAGAAACCTCTATATAATGAGAAGCAATAGGCGACCATCCGTGGGCCACTGAATTTCTTGCCGCTCCCTCTGTTACTGCCTCCGGTTCGTCGAAACCGTTATATAAGCCAACAAAAGTTTCTCGGTCTGTGTCGAAACCGTTGATTGGAGTGTTGACATTGAAGAAGGCGTAATGGTTGCGGCGCTCTTTGTATTCAGTCTTATGATAGATCGTGGAGCCTTCCACTTCTACTTCTCCCGTGGAGAAATTGCGTTGAAAATTCTCCATGTCGGTGGCAGCGTTCCATAGACACCACTCCATGAAAGAAAACAATTTGAATGTTTTCTTTTCGTTGCTCTTGTTCGTAAGAGCCAGTTTTGTGATTTCTGCGTGAGTGTCGAGAGGCACAAAGAAAAGTGCTTTTGCTTCTATCCCGTTTTTTACGCCTTTAATTATAGTGTAATTCATTCCATGGCGACATTCGTATGAGTCGAGAGGAGTTTTAGTCGGTTTCCATCCGGGGTTCCATATTGTGTCGCCATCTTTTATGTAGAAATATCTTCCGCCTGCATCCATCGGCACACCGTTGTAGCGATAGCGTGTAATTCTGCGGAATTTAGCGTCCTTATAAAAACTGTATCCTCCTGCGGTGTTTGAAATCAGGGAAAAGAAATCTTTGTTGCCAAGATAGTTAATCCAAGGCCAGGGTGTCTTTGGATTTGTGATTACATATTCACGAGTTGTGTCGTCAAAATAACCGTATTTCATTTTGAGTTACTTGTTTTAGGTTTTTATTTCCTGAAAGATATTTGTCAGATAAATACTAAATTCTGCCAATATAGTTTCCTAAGTACACATAATTGCAAAATTACAATATTTTCACTTCCAACTTTTGTTTATTTGTTGAGGGAGAGATGGAAAGGAGCATCATATTTTTCCCAATATGTAGTTTAACTGATGCCCACTTTCCATGAACCTATTTTACACCTTTATAAACTTATTAGGGATTCGGCATTATTAACTATGAAATCATCGCTATTGAGAACAAGAGGACTGTAGAGAACCGGTTTTCCGCTCATTCATGATGATTGTCATATAATTTTGCCCTCTGATCAAACCTTTCGGGTTTAAAATGATTGCTCTCATACTTTATATAGTAGATTATATTTTTAGTTTCGGGTTAACTTAGTGCCTTGTTTTAGGGGGAATAATTGTTTTATGGTTAACATATTATTCAATACAAAATTAGTGGAATAATATTTGTTAAAATAATACTATTATACCATAAATTGACATCTTAACATTTTTTGAATAGATGTAGGCTGTTTTATTGGGATATTGCGCTTATATAGATTAAATTAGAATAAATGTTTAAGTATGTTTAAAAATCGCGCTGCAGCTAAATTTTTAGCTGCAGCGGGATTTGTTTCAAAAATGGGGATTTATCTCAAGAATTTTATTTCCGGTTAACCTCTTTTATCAGAGAGATTGTAGTCGAGTCGGATGCGAAAACAGAATTCAAGCCTTGCGCTTCTTGTGCAGGGTCGCCGGTGTAATCGTCGCCGGGCTGCCATACTTCATGTTTGGGGTTTACAATGCCGCCCCATCCCCAGAAGTTTGCTCCGGAAAGTTTGCCGCCGTTCACTATTTCAGAAAAGACGTGGCGATAATAGCCGTCGCGTGCGGTCACAGGAGAGCCAACCGATATTTCCATATTGTCTCGGGGATATCCGAACTCTTCCAATACAATAGGTTTTGTGCCGTAATCTTTTAAAGCTGTGGAAAGCGCATCGTAGTGCGAGTTGATATATTCTGTAGTATTGGCGCAGGCAACCTGAAGACTGTCAACAGTAGTGGTGGCCGACACCCAGCTCCAGTTGTATGGCCAGATATGGATTGTGGCATAGTCCACTTCCGGATAAGAATGTATTTTTGTCCATAATGACATATCTCCTTCGCATCCCCATTTTCCCTCGCTTCCTATGGACACGAGATGGTTGCTGTCGATGGATTTTATCAACTTGGCTGTTTCTCCAATCCATTCGGCAAACTGTTCTTTATTGTCGGGAGAAAAAGCTCTCGGCTCGTTTGCAATCTGCCAGGCCATAATGGCGGGTGATTCAGAATATGGTTTGCCTGTTACGCTGTTTACTCGGCTCACAATGTTTTTGACATGGTTGGCGGCCATATTCTTTGCCGAATCATTAAGCACAAATTTCGATGCGTATTCCATATATGCCGGATACCCGTCTGTGGCAGGGTTTACCGCTTTTCCTGCGCCAGCCCATTCAAGATATGTGGAGAAACCTCCGCTCCACTCCCATGCGTTGTTGAGATAAAGCACTGCTTTCATGCCTCTTTTCTCAAGATCGTCAAGAAGGTAGTCAAGTCCGGCGAGGAGTGTGTCGTTATAGACTCCGGGCGTTTTCTGCAATGTTGGCGAAATATGCGATGCGAGCCCTTCCTCTCCGTCACCTCCCACTAATATGCGAAGATTGTTGATGCCGATGCTTTGGAGTGTGTCGAGTTCTTTTGCCAGTCGCTCCCTGTCGCCGCCGCGACCTTCAGAAGCAAGGATTGCCCCATACCAGAAATTTGTGCCGACATATCTGTAGACAGAATCTCCTATATAAAATTCGCCGTCGCGGACTGTCACATAATCCGGTGTGTCGGCAGCCTGTTGTGTCTTATTGCCGGAACAGGCGGCCAAAGCCATGCATGTAGCCATTATTGACGGCCCTATGATTCTTTTGTTCATGATTATTTTAGTTTTTAGTTAGATTCTCCCGATGATTTCGCGTCATCCCAATTGTCGGTTCTGAATGGAATAAGAGGCATTCCATACATATCCTTTACTTTGCCTATCGCAAAATTTTTGAAGCAGTATCTCACAGCTTTGATGTCATTCACTTTGTCGCTGCTCACTGTGACTGTGTGCGCATTCCAGTCTTCTGTGGCATGCGCAGGGTAAAACACCCTGTCTTCGCCGGCCACCTCAAAACCGGGGAGCTCCATATTCGGGTTGAGCCCTGCGTCTGCATTGTTGAACGAAATCACGGCTTTGTCCCCCTGAAGTGACACAGATTTGTATGACGGGTATGTTGAAGGAATCCCGGAGATTCCATATGTTCGGTTTGCCGCCATGAATGCAAGTCTCTCGCCTATCTCTTTCTTTTTGCGTGCATGTATGTCTTCAAGTTCAAATGGGTAAACAAGGTCAGTGGTACATACTATTCCGCTATTGGGGAGAATTTCGGCAGCCTTATGCTGGCATTCGCGGAATATGGCGGCATTGTCATTCTCTCCGTTGTCATATTTCCAGCCGGGGAGTTCCACAAAATAGAAAGGCAATTCCCCGAGCCCCCATTCTTCGCGCCAAATTTCCACCATATCTTTCTGATGTTCGGGATATTCATTGTGCCTGCCGACATTTGATTCTCCCTGATTCCAGAGGAATCCTTTTACAGTGTATCCAAGCACCGGTTTCAACATCGCGTTATACATCACTCCTATCCTTTCCCATTCATTGACAGAAGGATCCTTCTCCTCTTTGTCCATGTCCCATTCAGGATAGGTGTCAAGTTTCCATTTGGGGATCCAGCCTTCCACCTTGGAGCCTCCATAGGCGCAATTTATTATGCCTACCGGAACATTGAGCATGTCGGTGAGTGATTGCGCAAAAAAATAGGCAAGCGCAGAAAAATCGGCTGCATTCTCCGGCGCAGACACTTTCCATTTCCCTTCTACCTTCTCCTGTGGGGAATATGAAGCCTTTTTGGGCACAGTGGCCATTCTGATGCCGGGATATTTGCCTGAATAAGCAATGGCCTGGGCGGCGCCTTCTATGGGTTGAGTCCAGAACCCGCGAAGCGGCATTTCCATGTTTGACTGGCCTGAGCAGAACCATACCTCACCTATCAGGACATTATTTATTTGCGCCGGCCCGTCGCCGTCATTGAATGTTACTTGATAAGGAGTGAATGAAGCAGCGGGCGTAGCAACTCTCACCTCCCATTTGCCGGTCTTTGCGTCTGACTTTATGCGATATTCTTTTTTGTCCCACGAGGGTGTCACTGTCACTTCCGCGCCGGGTTTGCTCCAGCCCCAGAGTTTTGCCTCTGAATTTTGCTGAAAAACTGCATTGTCGCTTATGATGTCGGGGAGTTCGACGGCCCCTGATGCATTAAATGGGGATAACGCTATAAACGAAATGCCTATTTTTGCGAAATTGCTAATTTTCATTTCTTGTATGTCAGTTATGTTTGTATATATGAATTTTTTAGGGTCTCTATGTCGTGGCCTTGCAACATGGTTGATTGCCGGCAACTTTGCTTACACAAGTTTTTTATGATGCTGATATATGTCGCGAAACACTTTTGGTGAACTCCCCTTTTTCTTTTTGAATATTCTGTTGAAATTAGATATATTGTTGAAACCGCATTCATAGCAGATTTCTGCCACTGAAGTAGTTGAGTCAACAAGCAATCTTGACGCGTGGCCTAATCTCACATCGATGACATAGTCGGATATTGATCTGCCTGTGCGCAATTTAAAGAAACGGCTGAATGCCGTAGGCGTCATTCCAACAAGTGCGGCGAGATCATTAAGCCTAATCTCCTTTTTGTAGTTGGCGTCTATGTAAGCTTGCACTTTCTGCACCCTTCTGCTGTCGCAAGTCGGTTTCACTGACGCAAATGCAGAGCTCGACAGCTGCCTGTAGTTGCCCTCTTCCGCAAGTTCGTTAAGAATCGCCATTAATTCGAGCACCCCGTTGAACCCTGAATCAGTTTTTGTGAGATTGTCAAGCCTGTTATAAACCTTCAAGATGCTTGAAGCCGGAAAGACTATCCCGTTAGAACTCTCTTCAAACATTTTTCTTATTCCGGAGAGCTGATTTTTGCCGAGAAAAGACTCGCTGAACAAGTCTTGAGAAAACTGGATGGTTATTTCGCGTATTTTGTCATTTTCACACTCATGCTGTTCCCATCCATGCTCTATGCCGTGGCCAACAAGCACGAGGTCAAAATCTCCAATAGTCTCAAACGAATCACCCACCACTCTGCGGGCTCCCTTGCAATTCGACAAAAAATTCAGTTCATATTCTTCATGCCGGTGTACAGGGAACGTAAAACGGTCTTTATATCTGTCAACAAGATAAAAGCAATCCTTATCCGATAATGGCGTAATCTCAGTGATTATCTGGTTGTTCATATTTGCATTTATGATATTTAAGGTTAACCTTCCCTGCTGGTTCGGGCGTGACTGTCAAGGACGGATAATTTATATGCAAAGATAGCCACAATATACTCATAATGCAATGTTTAAATCGCGATAATACTTAAATTGCATTGTTATTGACAATATAAAGATAAAATAGTATCGGTGCTTAATATTTTTTGCAATTCCGAAATGCTCAAAAATGTACATACGTCATATTTTCATGTCATATTTTTAGTTTCATTAGGGGCGTGATTACAAAGTTTTTTATTAACTTTGCATTTTAATGAATATCTGAACAGTTTTTACGATACTGAATAACATTATAACATATGACTGAAATCGTGGAAGAAGGCATCGTCAATGAAGGCGGCCTAAACTTTGTGGAGCAGGAAATAAAGGATGATCTCGCGGCAGGCAAAAACGGCGGCAGACTCAGCACTCGTTTCCCGCCCGAACCTAACGGATATCTGCATATTGGCCATGCCAAGGCTTTCATAATGGATTTCGGCGCAGCCGAGAAATTCGGCGGCACCTGCAATCTGCGTTTCGACGACACTAACCCGCAAAAGGAAGACACAGAATATGTCAACGCTATCATGCGCGACATACATTGGCTTGGCTATGACTGGGGCGACCGTTTATATTATGCAAGCGACTATTTCCCGCAGCTTTTCGATTTTGCCATAAGGCTCATAAAGGAGGGAAAAGCGTATGTTGACGAGCAGACCAGTGAGCAGATTGCCGAGCAAAAAGGCACTCCCACTACTCCCGGCGTTGATTCTCCTTTCCGTAATCGCCCTGTTGAGGAAAACATCGACCTTTTCATGCGCATGAACAATGGAGAGTTTGAAGAGGGATCTATGGTGCTGCGTGCTAAAATTGACATGGCCAACAGCAATATGCACTTCCGCGACCCGATAATCTATCGAATTATCAAGACCCCTCACTGGCGCACCGGCACTCAATGGAAAGTCTATCCTATGTATGACTTTGCTCATGGCCAAAGCGACTTTTTCGAAGGTGTGACACATTCTATATGCACACTTGAGTTTGTGCCTCATCGTCCGCTTTACGAATATTTCGTGAAAGAACTTGCCGACGACACTTACTGTCCTCGTCAGATTGAGTTCAACAGATTGAATCTCACTTACACGGTAATGAGTAAGCGCAAGCTCCTGCAGCTCGTAAAAGAAAATCTTGTGAACGGATGGGATGACCCCCGAATGCCCACCTTATGCGGATTGCGACGTCGTGGCTACACTCCTTCTGCCATCAAAGATTTCGTGAATAGAATCGGCTATACAAAATATGAGGCTCTGAACCATATCGAATTGCTGGAACACGCAGTCAGGGAGGATCTTAACAAAACCGCTACTCGAATCAGCGCCGTTGTCAATCCTGTGAAACTTGTGATAACTAATTATCCCGAGAATCAGGAAGAGACAATCTATATGGACAATAACCCCGAGAATCTTGAAGAGGGGAAACATCCTATGCCTTTCACTCGCGAACTTTGGATTGAGCGTGAAGACTTCATGGAGAATCCTCCTAAGAAATTCTTCCGTCTTTCGCCCGACAAGGAGGTGCGTCTTAAAGGGGCATATATTATAAAATGCACCGGTGTCAAGAAAAACGAAAACGGAGAGATTGAAGAAATTTATGTGGAATATGATCCGGAATCAAAGAGCGGAATGCCCGGAAGTGACCGCAAGGTGAAAGGCACTCTTCACTGGGTTTCCGTGCCTCATGCAGTAAAAGCTGAGGTCCGTGACTACGATCGTCTTTTCGCAGTGGAGAATCCTTCTGCCGAAGAAGGTGATTTCCGAGATCTTTTGAATCCTGAGTCTCTCAAGATTCGTGAAAATGTCATGATTGAACCTTGGGCCGCTGAGAATGCAAAAGTAGAAGGCCATTTTCAGTTCACCCGTCTTGGCTACTACACTGTAGATCCTGATTCAACTTCTGAAAAACTGGTGTTTAATAAAACAATCGGCCTTAAAGACACATGGGCTAAAGAGCAGAAAAAGGTTGCAAAGTAAATTTGCACGCGCAAAAAAACGAAACTCCCTCTTGCCGATATCGGCAAGAGGGAGTTTCGTTTTTTTGCGGCTGTCCAATGTTTATAAATTGATGTTCAGTTGAATTCTGGGAATCAGATTCCATGGAGAGAGCGGCTGCCAATTGAGGGATATAAGATTGATGTTGCCATATCTCTCGGAATAAGGATATAGGTATTGGGTGTAATACCTTCTTCCCTTTCTATATTTCACTATATATGTGTCATGGTTTACTTGCCACACATCTACGTCATGGCAGCCTCTGGTAGCGTGATGCACCATATGCTTTAGTCTTGGAGGCATAGGGGGAGCCGGTGCATGATGATGATGCGGGCCGTGGCCATATGAGGGGCCATTGAAGCCCGGTCGTGGTGCCCCGCCATGATGTTTGTTGCCATGGTGGCCGGGACGCATGTCGCCATGCTTGTAATCTTTTTTGTGACCTTTATGCGATTTGTCGTGCCTGTCTTTGTGCCGGCCTTTATCCTTTTTCTTGTCCTTATGGTTTCCATGAAATCTTTGTTCCTTGCGCTCCCGGTCATGTCCCCGGTCATTATGCCTGTCGGCAAATGCCACTCCGGTACCTAACGATAGGAAGAGGGAGAAAATCAAGGTGGTGACAATATGTCTCATAGCAAATAGTTTTATTGGTTTCTTTACTTATAAGACATTTATTCATGGAATAGTTTAAACAGGCATCAACACTTTCTTTAATTTGCAAAAAAAAATATTTGAATTGCCCGGAGGATGGAGAAAGTTCCCGACGTTGCCAATGAGGCAATGCCGGAAACTTTCAAATGATTAAGACCACTTTCCCCCGGAAGTGACTAAAGTGTCTGATATGAATAGGGTACGTTATGATTATTTCAAATTTGATTTATAGAATGCCGCAATCTCGTCGAATGGAATCTTATCAAGATTGTCGTAGAGATCCGTATGGTCAGCGTCATTCACAATAAGCAGCTGCTTGTTGTCACCTTTCAGTTTTTTGAAAGCGTCTTTCCCGAAATACAGGGAGTGCGCACGGTCTCCGTGAAGAACCATGACAGCGCTTTCAATCTCAGAGGCACGTTCGAGAAGGGTGAAATTTATAAAAGGGAATGAAGACGTCACATTCCAGCCATCGGTTGAGTTGCCGCTTCTGGGATGGAATCCGCGAGGAGTTTTATAATAATCATAATAGCGTTTTACAAATTCCGGTGCATCGTCAGGCAGTGGGTCAACCACTCCCCCTCCTCTTGTGTATTTCCCATTCCGATAATCCTCTGTGCGCTGTCTTGCCATCTGTTTTCTCATTTCGTTGCGCGATTCAGCAGAGTTGTTTGCATCATAATAACCATTGGAAGTGACTCTGCACATGTCGTACATCGTAGATGCCACCGTCGCTTTTATGCGAGGGTCATTGGCTGCCGCTGAAATAGAAAATCCGCCCCAGCCGCATATGCCGAGTATGCCGATTTTCTCTGCATCAACATTTTCTTGCACAGACAGGAAATCAACGGCCGCGCTAAAATCTTCTGTATTGATGTCGGGCGAAGCCACGCGGCGGGGGATGCCGCCGGATTCTCCGGTGAAAGATGGGTCAAAGGCGATTGCAAGGAAACCTCTTTCGGCAAGTTGCTGAGCGTAAAGGCCACTGCTTTGCTCTTTTACAGCTCCGAAAGGTCCACTAACTGCGATTGCCGACAATTTGCCTGCAGCATTCTTGGGTGTGTACATGTCTGCTGCAATTGTTATGCCGTATCTGTTGATGAATGTCACTTTTTTGTGGTCTACTTTATCACTTTTGGGAAATGTTTTATCCCATTCTTGAGCGAGCGACAATTGCTCTATAGGAGCAATTGAAGTGTTGGTGTTGTCCATAACTTGAGAGTTTGCGATTATGCTGCTGCATATAACAGCAACTGAGAGTAATGTTATTTTCATATTTTTTGCAAAATTACAACTTATGTCTCATAGTAAACGTACCATAATTTTGAAACATCTTACCAATATTTTGCGCACATGATTTTTCAGTAGCCGAGTGATGAATAAATTGTTTTTATGACTGTAATGTCTTGAGCCAGCATTGTTTGCATATAGCTCATAAATGCTGTCAGTAGAATATTATGTAGATTGATAAAAATTCGCTAAATTTGTGGTGTTAAATCCGTAGTATGGATTATAGATTATTAACAACATTGAAATGAAAACAAACACCTGTTTATCAATTGCCGCAGCGCTCCTCTTGGTGTCATGCTCAGGCAATAACAAATCATCGAATACCGAAGTAGAGAATGATTCAATTGAATCTGTGGCAAGTGTGGATATGTCCGGCCAATGGTATCTTGAAAATATCGTTGTAAGTGATTCTTTGTCTGTTCGTCCGTCAGATATTGCCGGCGACGCCCGTCAGTATATTTCATTTGAAGACAGCACATATTTTATTCAGACAAATTGTAATACATTTTCCGGCCCCTATGCTATATCCGGCGACTCTATAACTCTCGGCGATGGCATCATGACTGAAATGGCGTGCGATAATATGGCTGCAGAGGATGCAATACGTCAAATCCTCCCGAACATAGTCACAGTCAGTGTTGAAAATGATTCCACAGCACGTCTGAACTGTAACAATCCTGCGCAATATATCTTGCTTCGCAAAGCTGCTGAGAAGAAATAAGCGTTCGTCCCGCGCCGCATGTAGCTGATATAATAAATTATGGACGAAGCAATAAGAAATCGCATATTAGGCTCCGTCATTGCCGGCGCAGCCGGAGATGCACTCGGATATCCTGTTGAATTTACAGATTCATACTCTCGCATAGTGGCGCAATACGGCCCGGACGGAATAACCGGATATGATAATGATGCGTATTATGATAAGGCACAGGTGTCTGACGACACTCAGATGACTCTATATACGATTGCCGGCATATGCAAGGCGTCTTCAGAAAACTTTGACGATGTTATCGATTATATTAGGCAATCGTATGTGGTCTGGATGTGCAGACAAACAGGTGTTGCGGCGAACACTTCATTCATCCCCGACATTGCAGGAGTGGAAAGTCTTAATAAGCGTCGTGCTCCCGGCATTACATGCTTGAATGCGCTTGATAACATTCGCAGAGGGATACCGGTTGTAAACAATAGTAAAGGTTGCGGGTCGATTATGAGAATCGCACCGGTTGGGCTTTATGCGGCTGCTAAGAGAATTGCTTACGACAGATGTGCCGAACTTGCCTCAGAGGTTGCACTAATAACTCATAAGCACCCTATGAGCACTTTGTCGTCGGCAGTGTGCGCTGTCTTGATTCAGCAGTGTGCAGAGAATGTGGCACCTCTGTCGCAAGAAGGTTTCTGCAATATGGTCAGGAAGGCACTTGACGTGACAAAGCAATTATATTCTTGCCAATATCCGAACTATACGTGCGAGTTGGAACGCATATGCCTTGAGGCGCTTGATTTCAAAGATGACAAAAGGCTCGATTGGGAAATAATAGAGCATTCTATAGGAGAAGGATGGGTGGCTGAGGAAACTCTGACTATATCGCTTTTTTGTGTGGCACGTCATATCAATAATGTAGAAAAGTGTCTGATTGCTGCTGTCAACCATGGCGGCGACAGTGATTCTACAGGTGCGGTGGCCGGCAATATCATAGGAGCGATACTTGGATTTGATGCAATCCCGGAGAGTTTGTGTAGAAATCTTCAGGATATAGATATTCTAAAGAAAATGGCAGAGCTGCTTGTAGAATAAAATAGTTTGTAAGACAGATTAACCATTTCTTGGTTATATACAACTATGTTTCGCGATATTGTATTTGCTTCAAGCCGGCAAGATAAAACAATATCGCGACACATGTGTTGTCTACGAGTTGATTCCGTCATCATAATATATATGCAGGCATATGTTATGGTTCTATTGCAAAAACAGTATTATTTGATTAAATTTGCGGCATTATTGTGAACAGGATGGTTTCCCACACAATCATTTTGTACGAAAAATTGTAATCCATATCATGAAAATAAA
This sequence comes from Muribaculaceae bacterium, assembly GCA_009775365.1. Taxonomy (GTDB): domain Bacteria; phylum Bacteroidota; class Bacteroidia; order Bacteroidales; family Muribaculaceae; genus Lepagella. The sequence continues at coordinate 7,417 of VSPM01000037.1, read as the reverse complement.
AATCCGGTCTCATCAGTTTGTTGCAGGTTTACAGATTTGATGCTTTATGTAGTTTGCCATTGCCACGGCATTTTCACAGCCGAGCACGTATTGTTTGCCGTTTTTTAATCTAATAAGAATGCATTCGCTGCGGCTCCCGTAATATCCAAGATATGTGCCTATCATAATATCATTGAAATATCCCCAGTAGCCGAAAAATCCGCCGCTACCGCATAACCTTAGTCCACCGGCGGATGGATAGCACATGTCAACTGACTGAATATCGTTGTACGCAAAACATTTCGGATGTGATAACAGCCTGTGTAGTTTGATTTCTGATTGGTCTGCCTCTATTGAAATGGGGCAAAAGTAAAGGCCGGTGATTGTTGCTCCCCCCATAATTATACAGAAAAGAGGAAGTTCCCTTGTATTGTCGAGAAGTGCGATCACTCCGGCAACAAAGAGGATTAGAACCAGCACTGTAATAATTTTAGAATAGATGCTGAATTTGACTTTGTTTTTCATGTTGTATGTGTTTAATCTGTCTCTTCAAGAATGAAAATACTCTCAACCGGTTTGCCAAAGTATCGGCCGATTTTTAGGGCCAGCGGAGTTGAGGGAAGAAATCTGTTTTTCTCTATGGCAACGATGGTCTGTCGGCTCACTCCTACTGCTTCGGCAAGCTGTTGCTGGGTTATATTCAACTCTGCTCGTTCCACCTTAATCCGGTTCTTCATTATCACACATTTTGTCATAGCGATGCATTTCCAATCGGAAATTGCAAACGAAAATTATTGGAAGAAGCGCGAGATTGAAAATTGAAAACATCAGAAAACCAATCCCGTTTATTGCAATAGTGAACGCAATGAGCAATACTACATATGCATAAATAGAGTTTAGAAGCGATGAAAGACGAATGGATCTGGTCATTTCATCTTCGATATGCTCCTTAGAGCAAACAATGAATAATGAGCCGAGCGCGATACCTATAATCACAAGGTCATTCACTATTATGTCGTAAATGCCCGAAAACGACGTCATGTCAAAATAAATCAATGCTCCCATTATCAGAGAAGGAACAAATATGATCCACCCTATCGTTTGAAAGCAGTGAGGGAAAAGTAGATTTTTCATAATAATTAGTATTTATGAGTGATTTTGATGATTGCAAAGGTAAATAATATTTTTCATATAGACAAGTATACTTTACATTTTGTTTATTAAAAATTACACAAAACAAAAACAAGTGCTTCCAAAACTGATGGAGCACTTGTTTTATTTAATTTATGTTGACGGGCGTCCGTAAAACACCGGGGCCTCTCGTTTTCAAAATCTCAACCGTGTCACACGTAGGTAAGGCATGTTCAACGTGCTATAATCTTTTTGCTACGTCCGTCGAAATATTTTACGATGTAGATGCCGTTTTGGGGACCGTCAATCCTCATGCCATGAAGGTTATAGTATTGTGCATCCCCTTGATTGTCATCAGAGATATTCTCTAATCCGGCAGGATCGCTCTCCCAGCTAAACTCGGTATATTCATCTTCTGAATTCTCTACGGAGAGTCGGGTGGGAAACCCTTCGGCATCGCATGCCCATGCCACCTTAGCCGACTGACTGCCGTCTACGGTGGTCAGAGTCATAGCTGTCGGGAGTTCTTTCGGAGCAAGCCCCATATAGCCGGCCTGGGCGAGATACTCCAGCTCCGAGAGGTCTATGCCATAAAGCGCGTCGAAGAGACGGAGCGACCCGACATTGGCAACATTTTCATAAGTGAAATCACAGGTATAATCCTCAGTTGGATCTCCTGTCTCTGAATACGTCATACTGCTCACGCTGCCATTTGAATATGCTATTTCAGTAGTATTGACCGAGGTGCATCCATCCTCCACTGAGGTTTCGACTATTGAAGATAGATACCCGTCGGTATATCCGAAGGTATAGTCCTTGCTCTCGTTGTCCGACGAATGAGTCACTGTCACTGCGCGTCCCTCGTCATCGAGCGTCACTTCATACACCTCGTATTTACCGTAGGAGGAACTCTCATAAATGAGTTTTAGTTTTCCTGATGCCAAGTCGTCGTAAGAGATATTGGTGTTGTCGTTTCCTTGGTGGATGTGAATGAGTCGTCCTTGGTCGTCGTAAAGAAAGAAAGAAGTGTACATGGCTACAGAAATAGGATCAGAGATGTCCATATCCGGTTCCACTTCAAGAATAGATGCAAGACGTTTTGGAGCCGCCGCGGCTGAGAGAGCCATTGAAGCGGCGATAGCTGAAAGTAAAATTGCTTTCATGAGCATTGTTAAGTTAAAAATGTTTTATAACAAGATGGTCGCCGGAGAATTTCTTCGGTTGTGGTGCAAAGTTAAATAAAACTTTTAAAATAAGCATCATCGAAATGCTGACTTAATGATGTTTTGACGATGATTATTTTTGTAAACTAAATTGTAATTCTTTTTTAGAAGCAGAATACTCCGGTGACGGATGGAGCTGATGTATCATTTTAGAATTGATGTAGAGATATTCTTATCGCCACTGAGTTCTCCGGATTGATTTACTTTTTTGCCATAGTTGAACGTATAGACAACAGCAAGTGATATACAGCGGTGATAATCGGAGCCGAATTGTGTCACGCAGCTGTCATACCAGCGTGTCGTTAGTGTGTCCTTGCTAAGATTCCATGATGACTGAAGTGGGTTGACTAATGAGAGCCGTATGTTCCAGCCGCGCGAAGCCCATCCCGCACTTATTGACGAACTCATAGGCATCTTACGCAAATATCCGTTGTCGCCGTCAACATAGCTCCAGCCTGAATCCCAAAAACCATTGAAGAAGAAATTGCCGAGATAATAGTTGACGACAATATTAGCAGTAAAAGGGAAATGCGACATACTGTAACTCCCTGTTGTATTGTAAATCAATAATCTCGGAGATACAGCAACAGAGAATTTCTCGTCAAAGAACTTCCCGGTCAGGCTTGCGCCTAACTGCCCGTGATTGTAATCGCCATCGTTTTGATATTTTTTTAACATGGTTCCATCGGGACTGTCAGGGGTATAAACTGCTATCTGGCGGTTTGTGATGCGGAACATTGTCGCGTATGCCGACATCTGCCATCGGTTGCTTGGCAGCCACGTATAGCTTATGTTGGCAACGGTGTTGCGTGAACATTTCAAGTCCGGATTGCCTGATATATACATTAATTCGGATTGCCGTATTATATTAGGATTCTTCATTGTGGCATCGGGAGAGAATGTGGCATATTGAAACCACATGCTAATTTGATTTTTTTGATTGGGGGCATACTGCACATTTATGTGAGTAAAGGGATACCGGTCATTCATTGTCTTTCCGTTTATATGGTTGGATTCAAAAGCATAGCCTCCGTCAATACTGCCTGATATGTTTTTATAATTCAATGAGACTCCTAAAGTAACGCCTGTGAAAGTCTGTCGAAACTTGTTTGTGGCATTGCTCGATCCTGTATAGTCAATCCGCGTGCGTCCGCCGCCGGAAGACATATTTGAAAACAAAGCAATGTTGTCTGACAGGTGTTTGTTAACCTGCACTGTGCCACGCAAATGCCATAAACTTTCATCTGCATGATTTTCTATTGACTGAGTGTCTGTTACGTAATTGGTGGTAGCATTATTGTCTGTAAAATCTGCTTGAAACGTTCCGTTGATTGACCAGCCGTTGCCCAATATAGCATACAGCTCGCTGTTCCATCTGAGGGCGTTATTAGCTGAGGGTGATTCCGTGTGATACATTTCATTCGTGTAATGACTCGAAATGCTTACATATCCTGACGTGTTGCACAACGGTGTATTTATACGCCGGTATGATATAAGATTTCTGAATGAAAAGTTATCATCCTTATTCCACGACGCACGTAATGCTGAGTATAAGCCCTGACGGTGCCGGCTGCCGGTTTTTGTGCCGCTCTCTCGTCTGACTGTGCCTGACTCCAGTCTGTAAGTTTCATTTGAAATTGAACCGATATGAGAATTGTAGTCATAGTCTCCCGACACTATAAGGTCATATTCCATCTTTTTGTAAGCAAATTTTGAATATACGGAAGCCTCCCCGCTGCGTATCATGAAATGTTCTTTCCCGGTGAGTTTGGTATATCCTCCGAATGAGTAGGAATGTGTGATGAAATTCACAACATGTTGCGAACGCTGAAACCTCGGGTCAACTGGGAAATTGAGATATTCAATTCGTTTTACGTCCCCCGGATTTAGCCCGCTTACATCTTCATCTGTAGCCGGATGATAATTGACAAATATGTTAACCACTTGATTATCGGCCGTCTTTATGGTTTCCGATGTCGGATTTACACTCAACTGCGGAATGTTCATGTTTAAAAGGAGAGAAATGCCGTCAGAAGCGGTTTTCTTCTGATTCCCGGTAGGTATATAGACTGTCTTGGTCGCGCTTGTGCGCTGTGCGTCGGCCACAACTGTTATCTCTCCGAGTTCTTTCACCGTTATTGTGTCTGGCTCGGCCTGCTGCCCATATGCTGCAAAAGGGAGCATTATTAATGGTAGTATATTGTGTTTCATGTTGCGAAATTATATTGAGTTGTCTTAATCAATCCTTATATAGTCTTATTTAGTCTTAATCTTGCAATGTTGGAGCTTAATGAATGGTTATTATTGCTAATTTTACATCATGAAACACTTTAAACTGATTCTTACTTTAATGCGCATTATAGTAACGTTGTTGTTTGCTGCCAACGTTATTTTCATGATACAACTGTATAACTCCATAAAGGAGCGTTATATAAGTGACGTAGAGCAATGTCTCAGAAGGGCCGACCAGATTGAGATTGTTGATCGAATGGTAGACGCGGGTCTCTGTGAGGACAATGATGTGGTATGGCTTCGGATAGGTCTGCAAAAATCAGACATAGGCCCTGCAACAAGTGCAAATCAAATGCTTGAAATGGATTATTCGCAAGGATTCAAACGTGTAGACCAACAAATAATATCGATAATTTCTCAGCAGCTTCATGGCAGTTATGACAAGCAGCTTGGCAAACCTGATATAAATAATATGGAGCAAGCGTTTCGCCGTGACCTCCATTTCTCCGGGTATAATCCCGAATATGTCAGCATTGTCACCCCCGGCAACAATTTTGAGCATTCCTCTGAATTATGGAAGATTGAATATCAAGTTAATGGAAAACTCACCTATTGCGCATACATCTCGCCATTGACAGAGAATATCCTGAAAGAAATGAGCGGGGTGATTGTTACATCAGCTCTGATAGCGATTGTGCTGACATTCGGATTCTGGTATCTTCTTCATGTAATAAAGCGGCTTCGCACTATCGAGGAAATGAAAGATGACTTCACCAATAATATGACTCATGAACTTAAGACCCCTATTGCCATTGCGTATGCGGCAAATGATTCATTGCTCCAGTTCCCGGATCCCAATGACGAAGAACGGACTAAAAAGTACCTCTCAGCCTCTCTTGAGCAATTATCCAAGCTTGCCGGACTGGTTGAGAATATTCTTGCCATGAGCATGGAGAGACGGAAACATCTTGCAATGTCTAAGGAAGAATTGAATCTGAAGACATTTCTGATTTCAATTATCGAGCAGCAAAAACTGAAAGCAGACAAGCCGTGCGACATAATATTAGATTGTCCCGGAGATGCTGTTGTAGAGGCAGACCCGACACATTTTTCGAATGTGGTTGGCAATCTGATTGACAATAGCGTCAAATACTCAGGCAAATCCGTTATGATAAATATAAAGGCTGACGCATCAGGAATTTCTGTTTCTGATAATGGAATCGGTATCCCTGACAAGTCGCTGCACGACATATGGAGTAAATTCTATCGTGTCCCGCATGGCAACCATAGTGACGTAAGGGGCTATGGAATTGGCCTTTTTTATGTGAAGTCAATAGTTGACAAGCATGGCTGGTGGATAGGCGTAGAAAGCAGAGAAGGGGCAGGAAGCAAGTTTACCATAAAATTCAGAAATTATGAAAAATAGAATACTATTGGTTGAGGATGATTCAACATTATCAATGATTATTTCCGAGACTTTGCAGCGCGATGGCTTTGAGGTAGTGACTGCAGGCAACGGAGAGGATGGATTTCAGAAGTTCGCCAAGCATGGCGCCGACCTCATAGTTGCCGACGTTATGATGCCCCGTATGGACGGATTTGAAATGGGGCGCAAGATACGGCAGATAAGCCGGGGTGTGCCGTTGTTGTTTCTAACTGCAAAATCAGAAATTGAAGATATTGTCGAGGGATTTGAACTTGGCGGCAATGACTACCTTAAAAAGCCATTCAAGATGCTGGAACTTATTGTGAGAATCAAGGCGCTATTGCGCAGAAACCTCCGGGAAGAAGAGCATCGACATAAAATTGGGAAATATGTCCTGGATATGACTGCGCAGACGCTCTCATATCTTGATAAAGAAACCGTGCAGCTATCGTTGATTGAGGCTAAACTATTGCAAGAATTAGTATCAAATCAAGGGCACACTGTTGATGCTTCTGCCCTGATGATTCTTATATGGCAACGGGATGACCCTTATAGCCGCAACTCGCTCCACGGATTTATACACAAGCTTCGCCATTATCTTCGACATGACGCGTCATTGTTGCTGATTAATCAGAGAGGCATAGGCTATATGCTGACAGTGAAGCAATGACTTCCCCGAGGCAGCGACATGATGGCCGTAGACGCAAACGCGGGTTCGGCTATCTTGCTGCCGCACACATCATCACATCGTTTAATTACTTAAACATGGCATTGGGGAATAGAGCCTTTGCTTGCGCTTCATCAAGCGCTACAGAACAGGCTCCATCTTCTGATTTCATTCTGACAACGGGTGTTGACACCACTTCCCCATTCAAACTTATTGCAATTCTTCTATCAAGATTTCTTTCTGTTATTTCTGCATATTTGGCGGTGTCGGAAAAATTGAAAGGCATAGTAAAACTGTCGTCATCAGGATAATGAAGCAACTCCGATATATGCACTGTTTCCTCCATAAGACAAGGTGAAACGATTTCTATTGTATCTCCTTTATCAATTGTCGGATATATTGAGACAACAACGTTTTTATCAACGCTGACTTTTGCCGGTGCTTCGGCATTGGTATTGCAAGCTATTACAGGGATTCCTATAAAACTTGCAACCAGGATTGAGATTATTGAATTATTAGTTCTCATACAGATATGTTTTTATAATGAAATTTTAAGTACGAACAAAAATTTGAAAACATCGAATTTTGGGGTATAAGCCGGACGCAGAAGTATTGTTGAAATCTCCTCCAAACCGTACTTGACAAGCGACTTTGCCTTTCTTCCATGTATCAGAATCTTTAGAGGTTTAATATTTATATCTTTATGTTCACCAACGAGATACGCCCATACAAGAGCCATGCAGACCATCGCGACAAGTC
>VSPM01000036.1 GCA_009775365.1 Muribaculaceae bacterium | reverse complement strand
TGAGACTCGAACTCACACAGCCTACCGGCCACTACCCCCTCAAAGTAGCGCGTCTACCAATTCCGCCACCTGGACATTTCATTATGTTTGCTCTCAGCAATCTCTTTTGCTGATTTGCGGTGCAAAGTTACAACCTTTTGTTGAATCTTGCAAATTTTTAATAATATTTTTTATAACTTTGCACCGTCATTACTAACCTGAAAATATCTAAATTACTAAAAATCATGAGCAATAGATTGCATTATTTAATGTGTTCCATTTTGCTGTTATGTGCGTTTCCCGCTTCTGTTTTTTCGATTGAACCCACTTGGAGCATTGACCTTGGCTCTGTGTTCGACAATAGGGAGGGCGACGACAAAATGTATGACGACAAAACATTTTTTCTCGTCACATTTGCGCCTGAGATTGGATTGCGATTCACCCCTCACGATAGAATCGCAGGGGGAGCCGTGTGGACACAACCACTGGAAAATGGCGTTAAAAACTCAAAAATTGTTCCCACTCTTTATTATAGGCATGAATCAGACTCTTGGAAGTTTTCGATGGGAATGTTCCCTCGCACACAACTAAGAGAGCCTCTGCCCGGGTTCCTTTGGTGCGACTCTTTAGCATATTTTCAAAAAAACATCAGAGGAGCACTCGTACAATACACCCATACGAACGGATCTTTTGATGCCTACTTAGATTGGCGCCAGCATCAGACAGAAACCAAACGCGAGGCCTTCAATGTGGCATTTCATGGAGAATGGCGGCCGAATAATAAAGTCTTTCTTACGGGCGCGCACCTTCTGATGAACCATTTTGCCAAGACCAAGCACCCATCGGACGATGAAAGCATCGTCGACAATTTTCTTGCGAACCCTTTCGTCGGAGTCGACCTTAGCAAAAAAACATTTTTAGACAGTCTTGTTATCAAAACAGGTGCCCTCCTCACAATTGAGAGGTATCGCGAATATAACGGATGGAAAACACCGGGAGGATTCTGGCTCGACACTACATTTGAATGGAAATTCATCGGTCTGAAAAACTCTCTCTATGCGGGCGGCGAACTGTTTCCGCTATATTCAAAATTCGGAACTCTCCTTTATCAAGGGGAATCATACTATCGGTCGAGTTTCTACAACCGAACTGACATCTACGCAAAAATTATCAAAAACAAATATATGGAACTTGAGGCCCAATTAAATTTTAACTTTGCAAAAAACAATTTCATGTTCTATCAGCGGCTGATTCTCGAAATTCACCTCGGAAACATCTAAAACCGGCTGCTGCTCCTCAAAAAAAATATATGCAACATCAATATGAGAATCAAATAATTGCAAAATCAAGAGCAAATAATCTGAAAAAAATTAACAAAAAAATTTGCACAGTTCAAAATATCGTTGTAACTTTGCATCGCAAATGAGAAATAAACATGGTTCTCAAGTGACTAAAATTCAAGCATAACGCGAAAATAGCTCAGTTGGTAGAGCACGACCTTGCCAAGGTCGGGGTCGCGGGTTCGAGTCCCGTTTTTCGCTCAAAAATCATGCAGAGGCACGATTGAAATGCGGCAACGCATAATAAAATTTTGAAGAATGCGAAAATAGCTCAGTTGGTAGAGCACGACCTTGCCAAGGTCGGGGTCGCGGGTTCGAGTCCCGTTTTTCGCTCCACTCCGATCAATGTATGTCCAGGTGGCGGAATTGGTAGACGCGCTACTTTGAGGGGGTAGTGGCCGGTAGGCTGTGTGAGTTCGAGTCTCATCTTGGACACAAAACCGAGAGTATTCTTCTGAGTGCTCTCGGTTTTTTTTGTTTTAGTAACTGTTTTTATAAAACAAAGATTCCTGCTCATTTTTATGACACTTAACGAACACAATAAACAGGAGTTTCCGCCTATGCACACCGCAGAGCATCTCTTAAATGGAGAGATGGCTCGCAGATATAGTTGCGGCAGAGCTTTCTCAGCTCACCTCGAAAGAAAGAAATCAAAACTTGACTATCACCTCGACAATGCTCTCTCTGCCAATGAAATCAAGAGCCTGGAAGATTATATCAACAACATTGTCAAAGAAGACGTGAAAGTTTCTGAAGAGTTCATTTCTCACGAAGAAGCCATGAAACGCTTTGACATGAGCAGACTTCCTGAAGATGCCTCACAAACATTAAGGGTGATTAAAATCGGCGACTACGACCAGTGTCTTTGCGCCGGATCGCATGTAGAACATACTGGCGAGATAGGGGAGTTCCGAATCACAAGCAATCGCTTTCAAGACGGCGTGCAAAGGCTCGTATTCAAACTTACCTTGCCGGAGGATTGAGACTCAATCTCACTCCTTTCCTGCAATGATTTTTGCCGGATGGAGAGCAAAGCGAGCTCCTCAAAAAAGACAGCAAGAAGCGCTATAAATAGTTTATAAAAGAAAATGGCTTCCTGCCGGCTACATATTTCAAGTCAGACTGGCATGAATAGGCTTCCCTTTCAAAAGATATATTGCGGTAAGCTTTCATAAAATTTCTATATTGAAACACCCTGAAAATCCATTCCAGCACATAAAACAAATAGAACGGAACATATAGAAGTTCCTTAATCTGCTTTGTGTGGATTCTTTCATGATTTAACACAACTGCATTGCAAGTCCCTTTCGCAAACAATACTCCAAAAAGATTTATGGCATAAAAATTCTTGCCAAAAGGTATTATTTTATTATAGATAATTTTCAAATCTGAATATTTTAAAACAGCCTTCGCTTCATAGCGGCGAAGGCTGTTATATATATGTGTGTATGAAATTTTATTTCAATTCTTTGCCAACCTGAAACGCCTTGGCAATCTCCGGCCCCAATCCTCTATAGACATTGTGCTCGGAATCAAACACAATCGGACGCAATCGAGAATAGTCGATTCTCCCTTTGTCATCAATTACAGAATCATCGGCCACAGTTCTTACCACCTCACCGACAATACGCACTCCTTCGTCGCCATTATCGGTTATCGAGACAAGTTTGCACTCCATTGCCAGCACAAATTCTTGTATGATTGGAGCGTCAACGATATTGCCTCGCTTGGCAGAAGCATGCACTCTTCTCATCTTCTCCTCATCATGGCCGGACACGATTCCTACATAATCTGCAAGAGCCACTCTTTCTTCATCGCCAATATGGACAGTGAAACATTTCTTTAGTCTAATGTTTTCAATCGTTTTATGGCTTGATGAGATATTTATGGCAATCTGCTTGTCCCAACACTGGCCGCCCCATGCCACATTCATGGCATCAGGATTGCCGTCGTTGTCATATGTGCCTATAATCAACACAGGATGTGGCGCTACCACCGGACGGGTCTTTACCTCTTTTAACATATCAATAGATTTTATAAACAGACATAAAATTGTATTCCTATTATAAAACAAAGAATACAGATTATGGTTTACAAGTTCAAGTCTACGTCAGATGCGAGACCATACCCAAGCGTTAGGGAATCTTGAAAGTATCTGCGTTGAATTCAATCTGGATAAAAGTTCCACCTTGTCATCTGAAAATGCCACCGCCACCCTTGTAACTTTTTTAGAAGGAACGGAAATCAACGGAAACTCATCTGTAGAATATTTTTCCACATAACTGTTTGCATCAATTTCCGATTTGAAAGTAGCCACAATCAGATAATGAGCGGGCAAGGATTCTTCCTTGCGAATCTCTTCCTCAACTACGGTAACAGCAGAGTCTATTTTTGTCGTTTCACAATTTCTTGAAGGAATCAGAGCCTCTACAGGCACAACCGAAGCCCGTTGTTCATGATTGCCGGAGGGGAGCGGATTCAGCATGAACGTAAGAGCAAGAACTGCCGACAACACAACCGCCACTGCAACCTTAGACAATGTTTTTCTAACCTTGAACCGATAGTATGAATCTTCAGTTTTATAATCATGCGAACTTATTGCCGGTTCATTATTCTCCGCAAAAGGCACTTTATCAATTACCGGCTCCTGCCCAATAACTTCTTCCGCCTCTCGACGAACGCAGACCACAGGAAAGCACTCTTTAATGACAGAAGAAACCGCTTTTAAGCCCGGTTTAAAAATAACATTGTCCTCTTGTCCAAGCAGAAGCGAGCCGAGATTACCAACCTGAATAACTCTCTTCTCTGCAAGGAAACTCTTCAATATGCCTACTTCTCTTGCAATTATCTGCCGGGCATCGTCAAACGACACTCCTGACTTGCGCACATATGAATTAGCTAAAAGACCGTCTTCCATCGAGACTGCCTGATTAAACATTACCTGGCGGGCGGGAGGTAAAATCTCTCCTTTTTCATAGTCTATTCTTGCCGGCAAGTTTGTAGCGATAAATGCTCCGAAACCGGGCACTATCACGCAATCATTGCGCAACAAAAGATATTCTATATGTTTGAAAAGATTATTCATGACCTGTTAGACGGCATCTCTTTTTCAGATTTGCGATTGCAAAATTAATAATAATTTTTGTACTACGCTACATTTTTCAGCCGACTTATGAACATCAACGCGGGAGGTATTGCTCAACAATCTGTGGGTCAAGACCTTTATCGAGTGCAATTTTTTTATCGGCCGCGGCTTCTTCGTTTCTATAGTTTAGTTTGTGCAGATATCCTCTGAAAAGATAAAACATAGCATCTTCCGGATATTTCGATATGCAGCCTCTTAATTCTTCCGAAGCTTCGCTATATCGGTCAAGACGAATCTTCAGCAATATGCTTGAATAATGAGTCTCAGGCAAATCTCTTATCGAAAGCGACTCATCAAAATATCGCAACGCATCCTCAAATTTTCCTTCACGCTCTGCAATATAGGCCAATCCGGCCATTGAAGATTCATTTTGAGGAAATTTTTTTGCAAGAAGCATGAAATCTTTGCGTGCGCCCTCGAAGTCATTTTTATTCATAAGCAAAAGCCCGCGCATACTCAGAGGCCACTCCTGCACAGAATCGATTCCGAGCGACACGTTCAAATCCTCAAGTGCTTCATCATATCTCGACATAAGCAGATATGTACGCGCCCTGTTCGTGCGTATCACCGATGCCCTTGGCGCAACCGACACTCCAAGGTCGAATGCCTCCAGAGCCTCGTCATATCTCCCTTGGTTGGTGCGCACCACTCCGAGATTTGAAAATAGAAGAGAATTGGCAAAATTGCCCGGCTCCAGTTTCAGAGCCGATATAATCACTCTTTCCGCCTCCTCCCATTTTTCTCTCCTTATATAATTATCGGCAGAATCTGCCAATGCCTCATATTTTGGCGAAGAAGCCTCGGCTTCAGAAAAGAATGACAGCGCCATAGATGCCGCTATAAAAAACGCGATTCTGTTTCTACAATTTCCCATGATAAAATAACGAAAAAGGGTTGCCCATAATTGCATGGGCAACCCTTTAAGGAAGGTTATAACCGGATTTGATTACTTCTTGTAGTTCTCAATACCCTGATTGAGGAAACGCTTATAGCCCGGGATGTCTTCTTTGTAGACAAACGCGGGAGCCAAAGGCTTGCCATTGTTGTCCACAATCACATGGAACGGCTGGGCGTTAGCGCCAAACTTAGAGCGCTGCAGATAACTCCACTTGTCGCCATATGTGCGAAGCGTGCGAACTGTGCCGTCTTTTTCTGTCACCTTGATAGGTTCGGGAAGAGCCTTCTTTTCGTCTACCATGAGAGTGATAAGCACAAAATCGTTGTCGATTGAAGCCTTCACCTCGGGATCGGTCCACACAGCAGCCTCCATCTTGCGGCAGTTCACGCAGCCATAGCCTGAGAAATCCACAAGCACCGGCTTGCCAAGTTGCTGAGCAAGCTTCATGCCCTCTTCATAGTCGTCAACCTGTGCATGAACGTCGCCTTCATAGAGAGAGAAGTCCTGAGTGGAAATCGGCGGTGAGAATGCGCTGATGCTCTTGAGAGGAGCGCCCCAAAGGCCGGGAAGCATATAGATTGCAAATGCGAATGATATGCAGGCAAGCATGAAGCGGGTCACGCTTACTTTTTCTACCTTATCATCGTGAGGGAAAGTAATCTTTCCGAGAAGATACACTCCGAGAAGAGCAAAGATAACAATCCAGAGTGACACGAACACTTCACGGTCGAGAATGCGCCATCCATAAGCAAGGTCGGCAACAGAGAGGAACTTCAGCGCGAGGGCAAGCTCAAGGAAGCCGAGAACCACCTTCACTGTGTTCATCCAGCCGCCGCTCTTAGGCATAGACTTGAGCATTGTCGGGAACATCGCAAAAATAGAGAAGGGGAGCGCGAGCGCGAGTGCGAAACCGAACATGCCAATTGCCGGAGAAACGAAATTGGATGTAGCGGCGGCCTCCACAAGGAGTGTGCCGATGATCGGGCCGGTGCAAGAGAAAGACACGAGCACGAGGGTGAACGCCATGAAGAAGATGCTCAGATAGCCTGTAGTGGCATCAACCTTTGAGTCCATCTTATTAGTCCATGAAGAGGGGAGCGTAAGCTCGAAACCACCCATGAAAGAGATTGCAAACACAACGAGAAGGAGGAAGAAGATGATGTTGAACAGTGCGCTTGTTGCAAGTTCATTCAAGGCAGAAGCGCCGAAGAGCGCTGTTACAATCAATCCGAGTGCGACATAGATCACAATGATTGAAAGGCCATACACAACGGCAGTCATCACTGATTTCTTCTTCGATTTGTTCTGTTTGAGGAAGAAACTTACTGTCATCGGAATCATTGGCCATACGCAGGGTGTCACCAAAGCGATGAGACCGCCGATAAAGCCGGCAATGAATATGTACCACAGCGAGCGGCCCTGCTGGTCAGGATCGTCGGAAAACACCTTAAGTTCAGCCTCAACATTCTCCCACCATGACTGATCGGCGCTGACACCGCTGAGGTTGGCGGCGGGAGTCATGAATCCTTCTGAACGCTGAAGAGAGTCTGTCATCTCTGCAAGTGCATCAACGCTGGCCTCTTCCGCATCTTTTTTAGCCTCTTCTGCTGTCTCTTCCTTTGCGGCAGCTACAGGAGAAGTGCCCTTGAAAGAATGAGAACCGAAAATCTGCACACACCCTGAGTCATTGCAAGCCTGCCCTTTGATTTCTACGTCTACAGAGAAATTCTTGTCTGTCGGCTTGAGCTTCTGAGTGAAGGTCACGGTGCCTGTATAGAAATGCTGGTCTACTTCAAAAGTGTCGTCAAACTCTTTTGTGTAAGCCTTGTTTGCCACAGTCTTGCCATCGAGCGTGCAGCCTTTCAGATCGAAATAGAACACAAGGGGGTTTGAACCGCCCGCAGGGTTATCCTGTGAATACAGGTGATAACCCGGAGTAACCGTTGCCGTAGCCTCGATAGCCGGAGAAGCCGTGTTGTCGCCCACAAGGCGATAACTCCAGCTCACAGCATCAGCCGCGAATGCCGCCATGGCAAATACGAGCAGGGTTAATGTAAGAAAATACTTTTTCATGTGTTATTATGATACTTTATTAGATTTAAAAAATTATTCCACTTCTCCGGGTTCCTCATCCGGGCCCGGTTCCGGAGTTACCGCAGGGATGACATCCGCCAATGCGGCCTGCTCGACAGCCTTTGTAGCTGTATCAAACACCCAGACAACAACCTGGCAGTTTTCAGGCACCCATGCCGGTTTTCTCGGATCGGCACCTCCGTTATAAAGAGTGATCGAGGCGGTTCCCTCCTCAACTCTGCCGTTTTTGAAGGAGCTGCCAATCTTCTGGCCCCAGTCGCCATTAAGCGAGGCACGAAGCACATGGTTGTGCTCATATAGCGGGTTTGGAGCGCCGCCCGGCATATTCTGGAGACCCACGATATGATTTTCCATTATCCACACCATGACGCTCAAATCCTTGTTGATGTCAGACGTGAAATTTACAGCATAATCCACTTTCAGATTTCTGTTGGAATCATCATAGTCGCATGAGACGTCGATGGTCATCTGTGCCTCTTCCGCCACCAAATCAGTGACAGTAGTGAGCCAGTTGTTGACCGAAGTCGACATTTTTGTGCCATTAAAAACAGCACAGGGGAAAGCGTCGGGCTTATATTGCTGATACATCACCTCCGCTTCATCACATCTCATGTCGTTGTTAAACGGCTCCGTATTGACTGATACAGAATACGGATGCATGCCGACCACAATCACCTGACCCTCATACTGCTCTTGCGCTTTGTGCAATTCTGCAGCACCTGTAGGGCAATTCACACATTTCACACCGGTGAATTCCTGCACAAGCACTGTCTTCGCAACTGAGTGAGGAGGAAGCACGGGCTTGTCTACAGGGATATATCTGTCGTCTTCACTGATATTATCGCACGACACCAGGAAACCGGCTCCACAAAGAGATGCCGCAAATAATATGTTATATATTGATTTCATCTTAATCTATTGGTAGCAATTAGAATGTATAGTTATATGTGACTTTGAAGCCTTCAGTCTGAGGCACCCAACGGCATACGCCACCCGAACAGTTATAACCCTCTTTCACTTTGCCATAGCCGAAAGTGAAGCGGTTCGCCTTGTAGGCATATGTGCCGAGCACTTCATAATAGTTGTTCCCCTTTCCGCTGTTGTAGTTGTCAGACACTGTGATCATCCAGTGGGGAGCGAGAGAGAGCTCGAGCAATCCGGCGATCCAGTCACCCTTGTCCTGTTTGGTGTGCAGATACTGCGCTTCGAAACGGAGCTGGGTCTTTTTCGCAATTTTCCATTGGCCCTCGCCAACGAAGATATTGCTGGTGACCATTCCGCCGTGGCCTTCTACAATCGTCTGATTGTATTTCTGGAACAGATAGAATAACGTGAACTGGAATTTGCGTGAAAGTTTCTTGTTTAACTCAAAGTTCAAGTCGGCATAATAAAGAGAACCGATCTTCCAGAAAGGAGCGCCGAAGTCGTTCGAGCCAAAAACCTTATCTTTGTAGGATGTGCCGGGAGGGAGATTATAGTCAAGACCGGAGATATAGCTTGCACTGAGTCTCACGTTTGTGCCATATTTTCCGCCGAGCGGGGTTTTCTTTTTAAAGAGATAGCGCACATCGGCCTGGAACGCCCATTCACCCTCGGCCTGTGTGGCATAAGGATACATGGCGGCAAGAGCATATGTCTGGGTCATCGTGAATGCAGGCATATGATTGACGAAGCTTGAAATCAGATAGTCTCCTTCGATCACACGCTTGCTTCGGAAGTCCATATTCTCGCTTCTCTTTGCCTGAAGCATTGCCGAGAAACCCTTGTTAGAATATGTTCCTGAAAGAAGGACTGCATTACCCTTGCGGTAGTTATAGTTGTAGAGCGAAACGGGGTCGGCGCTCTTAGTTGCAAATTCCGCAAGGAAATTGAAGTCGTGGGCACGCAATTTCACACGCCCGTCGAAAGCGGCTACATTCAGCGGCAGATTGAGATAATAGTTTTTCGACGGGTCATAGTTAGGTATCAAATCTGTCGGCCCGTTATACATGATCTGTTCATCCGGGTCATGCTTGCCGATATACGATGCACCTATTGTCAGGCCATAGTCATTGCCGAATTTCTCTTTAAAAGCATCATTAATCTCCCATTCGGCATCTGCGCCCCACAGCCATGATGAGTTCCATTCCCAGAAACGGCGCTGCTTGCCAGCAAGAGCTGTCACATGCACACCGCCGCCCGGATTGATTTTGAATCGACCGCCTCTGATTGCATTGTCAACTCCAAGGCTACGCTCCTGATATGTTCTTAAGATTAAGCCGGAGCCGAACTGCTCATAGAAGTCGCCCACTGTGAGCTGCCAGCACTTATAGCTTCCGGTTGCCCATATATAAGGCACACCCCATCCGCCAAAACCTTTATTATAGCCGGGAAGAGGCCATTTAGTCCACTGGAAACGTGCACCGATTGAAATGTATGGAGCATTGACAGTGAGGTCGAAATATGTGTTATTAAGCACGTCTTTCTCATACACGGTCTTGTCGCCGGTTCTTTCGCCTTTGAAGTTATAGGGGATCAGGAATTCTGTCTGTATAGCTCCTGTCGCACGGACTTTGCTAAGCCAGTTATTCTTCTTTTTGCTTTCCACTGTAGAAATATTGCTCGTGGTGGAACTCACATCTGAGCCGGAAACAGTGGTGGTTACATTTGTTTTCGTAGTGACTGTCACCGTATCGCCCGGCAACATGTCCTGGGCCGCTGAACATAAAGGCAAAGAAGCGGCGGCCACAAGAATCGGGAGAGACAGTCGTGTCTTGATGTTTGGCTGCATGATCATTGTAAAAAATTCGTTTCAAGAAGTCGGATTGTTCTTGCCGACCTATTGGAAAATAAAATGCGGGGGATGTGGCAGGCATTAAATGCCGCCACATCTCCCGTTTCAATTCAAAGAAATCATTATTTCATTGCTTTCTTGACAGCCTCAAGAATCTCTTCCTCTCCGCCGTCGACATAACCCTGATGGTTCCAGACGATATTTCCCTCGCCGTCAACAACAAACACATGAGGGGGATCGCTCACGCCAAGCTGGCGCTTGAAATCGCCGTTAGGGTCGAGGAGCACTTCATATTCCCAGCCCTTGTTTTCAACAAACGGCTTAACTCTCTGCTCGTTCTGAGCCTCGTCAAGACTTACTGCGTAAATCTTCACTCCGGTCTCTTCCACCCATTCGTCGTAGACATCGGCAATTGCTTTGAGCTCGCGTACACAAGGTTTGCACCATGTGGCCCAAAAGTCAATTACAAAAGGCTTGCCATCATTGCTTAGCGTGGCAGTGTCGACAGTTTTCCCGTTCATGTCTTTCAGAGTGACAGAAGGGATTGCGGCTGATGCGGCAAGCGCTGACAAGGCTACCGTGGCCATTAAAAAAGTTTTTTTAAACATATCTTGTTATTTTAGTAGGTTTCAATTTTTGGCCCTTAGAGCTTTCATTCCGCTAAATTACAAATTTTATTCCACATTATTCGCAACATAATATGGAAATTTATTTATCTGTTAGACTGCCTATGGAAATAAAGGATTAAACGTGGACAGCTAATTTATAAAACAAAAGATTTTTTTCAGGAATTTACGACATGAATAATCCTTTTAAATTGTACTTTATTCATAATTACATCAAATAACTATTTTCATGTTTAAAAACATAAATTATTATTTCGGCAATAATTTTGGCAAGCGAATATGATTGACTAATTTTGTGTCATAAGGCACATGTAATTATACACGCTGACATAAATAAGACACCAAATGAACAAAGAATATAATAAACCTAACGACTCTCTTATAGGCCAACATAAAGCAGATTTCCGAAGAAAACCGGACTGGCTGAAAATTAAATTACCCAAGGGTTTTAAAACCAGCCAGGTAGTAGGGCTGCTTAATGAAAAACATCTTCACACTATTTGCAGCAGCGGCATGTGTCCGAACCGTGCGGAATGCTGGGGTAGCGGCACTGCCACTTTTATGATTGGCGGCAATATTTGCACAAGAAATTGTAAATTCTGCAATGTGCCAACCGGAAAGCCTTTGCCGCTTGACCCTAAAGAGATAGAGGAAATTGTAGATTCTATAAAACAGTTAAATCTGAAACATATAGTAATAACCTCTGTAGACCGTGACGACCTTGCAGATTTAGGCGCCGCCCATTGGGCACTGATGATTCGCAGACTGAAACAGGAATGTCCCGGAGTTACTATGGAAGTGTTAATTCCTGATTTCCAAGGCAAGCTTGAGCTTGTAGACATGGTAATCGCAGAGAGGCCGGATGTGATATCCCACAATTTGGAAACCGTCAGGAGACTTACGCCGGAAGTCAGGACATTTGCCACATATGAAAACTCTCTAAAGGTAATCAGGCATATCGCATCAAAAGGAATAAGGTCAAAATCCGGAATAATGCTCGGGCTGGGTGAGACCAGAGACGAAATATTGGAAACCATGGATGACCTTCTCTCTGCCGGTTGTGAAGTAATGACAATCGGCCAATACCTGCAACCGACAAAGAATAACTATCCATTGCAAGAATATGTGCATCCGGACACATTTGCCGAATACGGAAGAATTGGTAAAGAAAAGGGATTCCGCCATATCGAAAGCAGCCCAATGGTGAGATCAAGTTATCATGCAGAACGCCATGTGCATTGAAACAATCGACCTTGGATTGCGCCCATACAAGGAAGTCTGGGATTTGCAGCACACTATTTTCAACAAAATGGTGGCGCAGAAAAGACAGGGCAACAAACCGCAAAAGGAGTATCTGCTGCTTGTGGAGCATACCCCTGTGATAACCTTAGGCAAGCACGCAAAAAAATCGAATCTTCTTATTCCAGCCTCCATAATGGACAGAGAAGGAATAGATTGCTTCCATATTGAGCGTGGGGGGGATGTCACATATCACGGCCCCGGACAACTTGTGGCATATCCGATACTTGACCTTGAAAGCCACAGGTTGGGAGTGAAGGGTTATGTCAATCTGCTCGAAGAATCAGTGATTAGGACAATTGCACAATATGGCATCACAGGAGGCCGGATTGAGGGAGCCTCCGGAGTTTGGGTAGGAGAGAAGGCCGGCTGTGAGAAAAAAATTTGCGCCTTGGGCGTAAAATGCTCTCGCTTTTGCACCATGCATGGACTGGCATTGAATGTAAACACCGATTTATCGGCTTTTTCAATGATAAATCCATGTGGATTCACCGACAAAGGAGTGACGTCTATGAAAACAGAAACAGGCAGGATCTTGGATTTTGAAGAGGTGAAAGGGATTTTCTCAGAGATTTTAATCAGACTCATACTCTCTCTCTAAGAATTTTTTCACTTCCTGAAATAGTTTGGAAGCAAATACAAATTCATTTAGGGATTGGCTTTTGCTTCTGAATATTGTCTTGTCAGTTCCGGTCCAGTCACAATGTCCCTTATTAATGAACACAATCTTCTCTCCGATTCCAAGCACAGAGTTCATGTCATGGGTGTTGATGATTGTGGTCATCCCATATTCATGTGTGATGTCGCTCAAAAGTTCGTCAATCATAATCGACGTGCGGGGGTCAAGACCGGAGTTAGGCTCGTCGCAAAAAAGATATTTCGGATTCAATGCTATGGCACGGGCGATTGCCACGCGTTTCTGCATACCGCCGGATATTTCTGACGGGAACTTATCGTCGGCAGCCGAAAGCCCTACACGCTTTATGCAGAAATGTGCGCGTTCAAGCTGTTCCTCATGGCTCATCTTGCTAAACATCTTCAAAGGGAACATTACATTTCCCAACACCGTCTCGTTGTCAAAAAGAGCCGACCCTTGAAACAACATTCCTATCTCAGTTCTAAGATCGCGCTTTTCCTGGGCATTCAGCGACCGGAACTTTCTGCCGTCATAAAGAATGGATCCCTCCTCGGGTGTGAGCAAGCCAATCAGACATTTCATAAACACTGTCTTTCCGGAGCCGCTCTGACCGATAATAAGATTTGTCTTTCCTGTTTCGAAAGTGGCCGAAATATCATACAACACTCTCTGTCCGTCGAACCATTTTGATATGTTTTTTGCCTCTATCATGACCGCAAAGATTTATTGAAGAAGAAGTTTGGTGAGAATAACGTCAGCGAGCAAAATGAGTATCGAGCTCGACACGACAGCTTTGGTGCTTGCCTGACCCACCTCAAGCGCACCACCTTTCACATAATAGCCATAATATGCAGCAACACTTGTGATTATATACGCAAACACCAGCGTTTTTATTATGCCATACCACACATACCATTCGTTGAAGAAACTCTGAATGCCATAAACATAATCTTCAACTGAAATCATAGTGGTGAATTCGGCAATGAACCATCCGCCCACAAGGCCCATGAACATCGACAGGATACAAAGCACAGGCACAAACAACACAAATCCGATGATTTTTGGAAGCACCACAAAGTTGGCGGAATTTATGCCCATGATGTCGAGAGCGTCAATCTGCTCTGTCACTCTCATGGTGCCAATCTCAGAGGCGATATTACTTCCCACCTTTCCCGCAAGAATAAGGCTCATCATTGTGGAAGAAAATTCGAGCAAAAGAATCTCTCTCGTGGCAAGGCCGGTGGAGTATGACGGAATCAGAGGCGACACAATATTGATGGTCATCTGGATAGTAATGACCGCGCCTATAAACAATGATATGATAATCACAAGAGGTATCGAATCGACACCAAGTTTGCTGATTTCAAACACCAGACGTTTAAAAAACTCTTTCCATTTGTCGGGCGATTTAAACACCTGGGAAATGAAAACACAATATCGTCCGAATGAAGCGATTGAAGAAACAACCATTTTTATTCTGCTTTATTTATGTTCAGAATTCGCGTGCGATAAGAGAATCACATCATTGAAATCCTGTTTTCGCTGCAAATTTAATAAAAATTTGTCAATAGACACTCTTAACCGAAAAAGTGAAGAACAATTCTGCACTATTGATAGAGCGTTTGAAACTGAATAAAGTTTGGTCGCAAAGTGTTTTTTTACTAATTTTGCCGAAATTCGTTATCTCTCTCCCCTAATTTAAACCCCAAACAAAAGCAACACTACATATGCTCGTAATTGGCATCGCAGGAGGAACAGGGTCAGGAAAGACCACTGTGGTCAGAAAAATAATAGAGTCGCTTCCAAAAGACGAAGTGGCTGTAATTCCTCAGGACTCTTATTACAAAGACAACGCCCATATCCCTCTTGAAGAAAGGTTGAAAATGAACTATGATGAGCCTGCTTCAATTGAATGGTCGCTTCTTTGCCGACATCTGAAAGAATTAAAAGAGGGCAGGGCTGTAGAAATGCCCACTTATGACTTCATCACCTGTTCAAGGCTGAAAGAAACCGTAAGGCTCGAGCCTCGCGATGTTGTAGTGGTTGAAGGCATATTGGTGCTCACCGACAAAGAATTGCGAGACATGATGGATGTGAAAGTGTTTGTTGACGCTGATGCAGACGAACGCCTGATAAGAGTGATCTACAGGGATTGCGTGGAACGCGGACGCACTCCGGAAATGGTGTGCGACCGTTATCGCGAAATGCTAAAGCCAATGCACGAACTCTATATAGAGCCGTCTAAGCGCTACGCCGACCTTATAGTGCCGCAGGGTGGCAATAACAATGTGGCCATAATGCTGCTTACCGACTATATACGCTCGCTCCTCAAACCGGGGGTCAACAACAAAAAGGATTGAAATGAGTTTTTTTAATCGCAAAAAGGAATCTAAGTCACCCGGCCTCACTCCTGAAGAGAGCGCAAGTGCAGAAGAGATGCAGAATGAAGTTGTGCCGGACATGATTCATGAGCACATCGAAGCTGTGGAAGAAAAGATTGAGCCCGGCAAGGAAGAAATCATAGAAGCCTCAGCCGATATTGACGAAGAGGGAACTCTGCGCACAGAGAACCTTGTGAAACGTTATGGCAAACGCACTGTGGCCAACCATGTCTCCATCAACGTGAGACAAGGAGAAATCGTTGGCCTGCTCGGCCCTAACGGAGCCGGAAAGACCACAACTTTCTATATGACCACCGGCCTTATTGCCCCTAACGAAGGGAAAATTTTTCTTAACAATCAAGACATAACCGGCTTTCCGGTTTATAAGCGAGCTCAACTCGGAATCGGGTATCTTGCCCAGGAGCCTTCTGTGTTTCGCAAGCTTAGCGTAGAAAACAACATCCGCGCTGTCTTGGAGATGACGCCGACCACTGCCGAATATCAGAAGGAGAAACTGGAAAGCCTGATTGCGGAATTCCGGCTTCAGAAGGTCAGGAAAAACCTTGGCGACCAATTGTCGGGCGGCGAACGCCGACGCACGGAGATTGCGCGATGCCTTGCAATCAATCCAAAGTTCATAATGCTTGATGAACCTTTTGCCGGCGTTGACCCTATCGCTGTGGAAGACATTCAGGAAATTGTCTACAAACTTAAAGAAAAGAATATCGGCATTCTTATCACTGACCATAACGCACCGGAGACACTCAGCATCACTGACCGTGCGTATCTCCTTTTTGAGGGGAAAATACTTTTTCAAGGCACAAGCGAACAGCTCGCCGAGAACCCTGTGGTGAGAGAGAAATATCTGGGAAGAAACTTTGTATTCAGAAGAAAGAAATTCAATGTCTGACGAACAACTCTACAATAATCCTTTCAGGAATTCTGCCGGATTCCGGCTTATGGTACTGTTCGGGGTGTTTTTCATAACACTTCTTTCCGTGGCAATTTTATCTCAAGCAATCCCCTTAATTCCGGGAATAAGCGAGAGGAGTGCGATGTTTATATCATCCGCCACACAATGCCTGCTGGCATTCTGTCTTCCGGCATGGCTAACCGCAAAATTCGCTTCTCCCGTTCCTTCAAGATGGCTATATCTCGACAATGCTCCCACATTAAAAGCCATAGCAGGGGTGATAATTGTCTATGTGCTGGCACTCCCGGCTATGAACCAGATTATCGAATGGAATGCGTCAATTCATTTTCCTCAAGCGCTTCACGAAGTGGAGGAAACCTTGAGAAAATGGGAAGAATCAAACAATGGCATCACCCGCAAATTATTGGAATCATCATCAATAGGAGGCATAATAACAGGCGTGTGTATAGTCGGGATTCTTACCGGTTTCTCTGAAGAGATATTTTTCCGTGGCGCACTTCAAGGCATCTTTGTCCGCTCGCGCATCGGGACATCAATATCTGTGTGGATAGCGGCTATAATATTCAGTGCAATCCATTTTCAGTTTTTCGGATTCATACCACGAATGCTCATGGGCGCATTTTTCGGCTATCTGCTCATATGGTCAAGAAGCCTATGGGTGGCCGCATTCGCACATGCTCTCAACAACTCCGTTGTAGTGGTGACAAGCTCTCCGCTGGTGTTTGGAAACGGAAATGGTGGCATCGACACATTCGGCACAGCCTCCGGCGATGAGTTCCCATGGGGTGCTCTGGCAAGCGGTATTGCCACATTTATTTTCTTATGGAGGTTCAGGGGCATATTCTTCAAAGCAAGAAATAATTAAATATATTATTGTAAAACCTCTCTGCGCCACTTTTGCGTGAGACAACCATATAATCTTTCATAAACCAACAATCATGGCAAAAAAATCTGCAGGTCCGTCATTCAGAGACATAATGACCTCTATCAAGAAACGTCAGTTCGCGCCCGTTTACATACTTATGGGCGAAGAGGCATATTACATCGACCAGATTGCCAAAGCACTGGAAAATTATGTGGTAGACGAGGCGGACCGCGATTTCAACTCGATAGTGTTTTATGGCGCAGATGCTGAAATAGGGAAAGTGATAGGGAGCGCGCAACAATATCCTGTGATGTCGGAAAGGCAGATTGTAATGCTCAAAGAGGCACAGTCTATGTGGAATGCAAAAAACCAGCTCGACAAACTTGCCTCATATGTGGCCAATCCCAATCCCCACACTGTGATGGTCGTGACTTATAAAGGTGACTCCATTTCATCGACTTCTGCCTTGATAAAACGTGCCAAGGAATCAGACGCAATTGTTTTCAAGAGCGATAAACTAAAAGATTATCAACTTGCCGGACCAATTGTAGATTATTGTTCCTCTAAAGGAATCAGCATCGACGAGAAAGCCATCTCTCTCTTGTGTGATTACATCGGAAACCCTTTGAGCAAACTTTTTGGAGAAATCGACAAACTGATTGTTGCATCGAGTTCCGAGATGAAACGAATCACTCCTGAATTGATTGAGAAGAACATCGGCATATCAAAAGATTTCAACACATTCGAGCTCGTTAAATCAGTGGCAAGAAAAGACTATCCGAAATCAATGATGATTGTAGAATATTTCTCGCGCAATCCTAAGCAGAATCCGGGAGTGATGGTTACAGCCACTCTATTCAACTTTTTTTCAAAACTTTTCATAGCCACTATCACTAAAGACAAAGGCGACGCGTCGCTGATGCAAGAGCTTGACCTAAAAACACCATACGCGCTGAAAGACTATCGCAACGGATTGAGGTATTATAATGCAAGGATGGCACTCGGAGCAATTCACGCATTGCGCGAACACGATGCAAAAAGCAAAGGTATTGGCTCAACTCAAAATGAATATGAGCTACTGAAGGAACTTATCTTTAAGATTTTTACCGTATCATGATCTATTATTTCTCAGGAACAGGAAATTCAAGGTTCGTTTCGCAAAAGCTTGCTGAGATTTTGGAAGAGGAGTGCCGCATTATAACAGACGTGAATCCATCTACAGAAATCGCGGCCGGTCAATATCTTGGATTTGTTTTTCCGGTGTATTCATGGGGTGTTCCCCCTGTGATGCTTGATTTCATAAACAGGCTTCCACAGTCACTCAAAGAAATCGTCAACATAGGGCAGATGCCGGTGTGGTGCGTTATGACATGTGGAGACGAAACGGCAATGGCTCCTGAAATGTTTCAAAGATGCGTTGAAAGCAACGGAATGAAACTTGATTCCATATGGAGCGTGATAATGCCAAACAATTATGTGCTTCTACCCGGCTTTGATGTTGACACACGGGCAATAGAAGAAGAAAAAATCAAGAAAGCCCCCGCGAGAATCAAAGAGATAGCAGAAGGGATTCGTCAGCACATGAAAGTAGTTGATGTCACAAGAGGCAATATGGCATGGATAAAGACGAAAGGAGTATATCCGCTGTTCAAGAAATGGGGAATAAATACTAAAAAATGGTCATCGTCCGGAACGTGTGTCAGTTGCGGGATATGTGCAAAGGCTTGTCCTATGAAAAACATAGTCATGAAAGAGGGGAGGCCGGAGTGGGGTCCCGACTGCTGCTCATGTCTTGCATGTTACCACAGTTGCCCTCGTCATGCGGTGAGATACTCTTCAATAACCGACAAAAAAGGGCAATATTTTCTGCCTGATAAACATGAGAAATCAAAACCATCCGAGTAGGATTTTTATCGCAAGGCTCCACTGCGCGAATCTACAGCATGGGTCACTTCAGTTTTACAATCATCCTGAGCCCGTCGTCCTCTACAGAAATCGACTTCAAATCTAATTTCTCAATAATAAATTCCGCCTTTTCAATCAAAGCAAGATTAACCGACACCCTGTTATCCTTCTCCTTCAAGACGCCGGACGCAATTTCAGGATATTTTCCCAAAACATATGACAAGATACCTGAAATGATATAATCCACACCCATGAACGCGTCATAGCAGATAGTGACCGAGCTCGGGGTCACTCTTTCTATTTTGATATTCACCGGCACACTTACGTTAATAAGCATCTTCTTTGACGCCACCACACGCACAGTGTCGCAAGATTCTTTCGACAGCTTCACATCCTGCCCATAGTATTTTTCTATATAATTATGAATCTCAGTGAACGAAACATTTATATCCATTGCTACTACAATTAAAACGTTACTTTGTTGATGGCAATAAAGTTGCAGGCACTTTCATATCTGAAATTTCCACGTCGCCAAACCACTTGTTAAGGCGAGATTTGGCGAGCGCCTTGGTTTCATCGTCAATGCAGTCTTTAAGAGTATTTACCGCATACATTATCACCGCTACATCATCAACCAGCCCGCCCAGAATAATGTCGGGAATAAAATCAAGAGGAGCAATGAAATATCCGAGTGCGGCAATAGCAAGCGCTCTTTTCTTCAAAGGCACCTTTCCATTCTGCAATGCGTAAAAAAGAAGCAGGGCACTGTATACTGCGGAAGTTCCAGCTTTTCTTGCATATTTCCCTATCGTGGAAATAAATCCGTCTGGAGTATATTTTTCCTTAAATTCATTCGCACGATTGCTGAAAAAACCGATTGCCTCGCCTGCCTTTTCACCAAATCTGCCTGCAAAATCCTTCAAAGCGCATCCCTTCTTCAGTTCAACCCCTGACATCTCCTCAATTAGATTATTGATTTCAATCACATCTGATTTCACGTCATCGCTATCGGAAAGGTCTGAACACTCCACATCAATAATCCTTGCATCCTGAACGGGACCCCCCGGCTGCTCGACTATATAAATCTCATCATATTCGGGGACAGCACATTCACAACTCTGCTTAACTTTTCGGTTAAACAGTCTGCCGGGGATATTTTTAAGATTTCTAATATTCAGTTTCATACTCAACACAGTTTCTATCACATATTTTAACGCGAAAACATATTGTTGAGTTTATTCTGAACATTCAATTAAATAAAAATAGATTGATCTTCTCTTTCATCTGCAGGAAAATGTCAGAAAAACTTAGTAACAGAATTATCATATGACATGATAACAGGCCCATCTCCCAGATCAACCAAAGAATAGGCTATATTCTTTTTAGAATCATAGAAAACAACCACATTATCTTCACAAATTCCTGAATATGAACCATCGCCTGCAATTGCAGTCCATTTGCCATTGCTGTTGGTAATTGTAATTTTCTGACTTGGATTGTTGCTGACGCTATACTCACCTGCCTTGGGAGAAACACAGCCTGCGGCTTTGGCCTGCTCAGACACGTATCCGCGAAGCCCCGGAAAATATTCCACAACATACCAGCCATTGGCTCTTTCATGATGTTTAAATACCATGCCGGGAAGAACAGACACCTCTTCATCTTTTTGATTCAGTGTGACATATCCTTTTGCATTCGGTTCATCAAATACTTTTGAATCTTTGCCGACTACAATAAAACCATCGGCAAAGACAGCCAACGGCATAAGAAGCAATGACGCAGAAGAAAAGAGTTTATAATATTTCATTTTTAGTAAAGATATAATAGTGCTGACTATATGAGTAACGAATAAAAAGGCAATTAAGTCTGTAAATCGGAAAAATTGACCTTATTTCCCGATTTGCAGACTTAATTAATTTTATCAAGAAAGAACCCTTTGTTGTTCTATCTCTTTTCTATATTTCTATCTCTTTTTTATATTAAAGATTCAGTAACGACTGCATTTTATCTGCAGCAGCCGACAAACCGTCTTTGTCTTTTCCTCCAGCCTGAGCAAAGAATGGCTGGCCGCCGCCGCCGCCCTTAATCATTTTGGCTGCTTCGCGAACGATGTCAGATGCATTGAATCCTTCTTTAACGATGTCATCTGTTATCATCAGAGTAAGGAGCGGCTTGTTGTCACCACTCAAAGTGGCACCGACAAAAACAGTATGCTCCGGCGACTCCCTGCGAATGGTGAACGCTATGTTCTTCACAACTTCAGGAAGACGCGGACCCTGAAGACGGCAAATCTTGATACCATTCTCAATCTTGGCATTATTGATAAGTTCAAGCGACAGGTTGCGAACTCTTTCTTCCATGAAATCCTCAACCTGTTTGCGGAGATCGGCATTCTCTTTAATAGCTTTCTCCACGGCTACTTTCACATTCGATGCATTGCCGAGGAATGAAGCGACATCTTTCATGGTGTCTTGAAGTTCATCGAGCATAGACTCTACCCCCGACGCACTTACAGCCTCGATTCTTCGTATGCCGGCGGCAATAGAACTTTCAGACAAAATTCTAACCATGCCGATATTGCCGGAATTGGCCACATGAGTGCCACCGCATAACTCCACAGAAGTGCCATATTTCACGACACGCACCTTATCACCATATTTCTCACCGAACAGTGCCATCGCCCCAAGCTTACGGGCCTCGTCGATTGGCATTTCACGACACTCTTCCAAAGGCATAGCCCTGCGAATGCGAGAATTGACAATATGCTCTACTTTGCGCAACTCTTCCGGCGTCACCTTCTGAAAATGAGAAAAGTCAAATCGAAGAACTTCCGGCGACACATATGAGCCTTTCTGCTCTACATGCGTGCCGAGCACCTCGCGCAATGCCTCATGAAGCAAGTGAGTGGCAGAGTGATTGGCCGAAGTTGCAGCACGGGAAGCCTCATCTATTTTTGCCACAAAATCAGCAGAGGGGTCAGAAGACAATTTCTGTGAAAGGTGCACTCCAATATTGTTCTCACGTTTCGTGTCAAAGATTTCAATCACTTCTCCATCGGCCGAAGTCAGTGTGCCTCGATCGCCTACCTGTCCGCCCATTTCAGCATAGAACGGTGTCTTGGAGAGAATTATCTGATAATATTCTTTCCCTTTCTGTTTCACCTTGCGGTATTTCAGAATCTTTGTTGCACATTCAGTCATGTCATAGCCAACAAACTCCTGATCACCGGGCCCAACTACAACCCAGTCGCCCGTCTCAACAGCCGCCGCATTTCTTGCACGCTCTTTCTGCTTTTTCATTTCGTCGTCAAACTCTTTCTGATTCAAATCCATAGAGTTTTCACGAAGAATAAGCTCTGTGAGATCGAGAGGGAAACCATAAGTGTCGTATAGAGTAAAAGCATCTTTGCCTGAAAGAGTGGACTTTCCCTCCGACTTGGCCTTTGCCATCAACGAATCAAGAAGTTTGATGCCGTTGTCAAGGGTGCGAAGGAATGAATCCTCCTCCTCTTTGATTACTTTCTTAATCAAATCTTTCTGGGCCTTCAATTCCAGATAGGAATCTCCCATCTCCTCCACAAGCTTATCAACGAGCTTATACATGAAGGCTTCCTTCTGGTTTAGGAAAGTGTAGGCATAACGCACTGCGCGACGCAGGATTCTGCGAATCACATAACCGGCTTTGGCATTCGACGGGAGCTGAGAATCAGCTATTGAGAAAGAGATGGTGCGCAAGTGGTCGGCGACAACACGCATTGCTATGTCCACTTTCTCATCGCTGCCATATTTCAATCCCGAGAGATTTGAGATGACATCGATAATAGGAGTGAAGACATCAGTGTCGTAGTTAGACTTCTTACCTTGCAAGGCCATGCAAAGACGCTCAAAACCCATTCCGGTGTCAATCACCTTTGCGGGAAGCGGCTCAAGCGTGCCGTCGGCCTTACGGTTATACTGCATAAACACAAGATTCCATATCTCAATTACCTGAGGATTATCTTTGTTGACAAGCAACGCCCCGTCTTCAGCCTTGCGCTCCTCATCGGAACGAAGGTCGATATGAATCTCACTGCACGGACCGCACGGACCGGTGTCGCCCATTTCCCAGAAATTGTCATGACGGTTTCCGTTTATAATATGAGAAAGTGGAAGATGCTTCTCCCAATATGAGGCTGCTTCATTGTCACGCTCAAGACCCTCGGGGGCATATCCTTCAAACACTGTGGCATAAAGGCGGTCGGGATTGAGTTTCAAGACATCAACGAGATATTCCCACGCCCAGTCGATGGCCTCTTTTTTAAAGTAATCTCCAAATGACCAGTTGCCAAGCATCTCAAACATTGTGTGATGATATGTGTCGTGGCCAACTTCTTCAAGGTCATTATGCTTGCCTGAGACACGAAGACATTTCTGACTGTCGGCAACTCTTTTATATGCGGCCGCACGATTGCCAAGAATAATGTCTTTGAACTGGTTCATGCCGGCATTTGTGAACATGAGCGTAGGGTCGTCTTTTATAACCATCGGTGCAGAAGGCACAATCTGGTGATTTTTTTCTCTGAAAAAAGACTTGAACGATTCTCTGATTTCGTTAGATGTCATTTTACGAATAATTTACTTGTTTCGCGCTTTGAAGCATTGGTAATGTCAAACCATTATTGCCGAAAGTTAAGGCTTAAATCGCAATATATCTGACACAAAACACATAACAAAGCATATGTGGAAACAAAACTTGAAATATTTGGTTGCAAAATTATTCAAAATCTGCTAATTTTGCAATATCAAACCTACAATAATCCGTTGATTGGCTAAAAACATTTACTATAAATATAATCCGGAGACCGATAACTTTGAAAGAGTGTATCCGTCAATAAAGGGGCGTCTTGCATCATGGATAAAGACATGGGCGAGGGCGTTGTTCCTTGCTGTGATTATATTTTTTGTAGTGTTCTACTGCTTTGATTCCCCAACTGAGGAAAATCTCAGAGCAGAGAATTCTCAATTGCGTTCTCAATACAGCATATTGAACAGACGCCTTGACAATTCTCTGA
The DNA here is from genome assembly GCA_009775365.1 of Muribaculaceae bacterium. Taxonomy (GTDB): domain Bacteria; phylum Bacteroidota; class Bacteroidia; order Bacteroidales; family Muribaculaceae; genus Lepagella. Next base: position 2,963 of record VSPM01000036.1, on the reverse strand, counting down.
AAGTGATGAAACATATTCAAGACCGTGACGACAATTTCTATCGGGTAATGATGCAGATGGACCCCATGAGCACCACGCAGAGGATGGCCGGCCTTGACAATGAAGCGCGCTATAAAGAGCTCAGCAAACTCAGTGACGCAAGGCTGGTGACACAACTGACACAACGCATAGACCTTCTGGAACGTCAGCTCTATGCCCAGGTTCAAAGTTTCGACCAGCTGCGCACAGCCATGGGGCTGCAAAAAGACAAACTTAACCACATCCCGTCGGTTCTGCCAATTAATATCGCAGACTACACGATGTCATCAGGATATGGCTACAGACGCGACCCTATATACGGCTCGACAAAATTCCATGAAGGGCTTGACTTTGCCGCTTCGACAGGAACTCCGGTTTTTGCAACAGCCGATGGAAAAGTAACAGTGGCGAAACGTGAAGCCGGCTATGGCAACTGCATCGACATTGACCACGGATTTAATTATATCACCAGATATGCTCACCTAAGCAACATACTGGTCAAAGAAGGTGAAGATGTGAAACGCGGTCAGCTTATAGGGAAGGTTGGCTCTACAGGAAAATCCACCGGGCCTCATCTTCACTATGAGGTCAGATTCAAGGGTGAAGCCCAGAATCCGGTGAATTATTATTTCATGGATCTTACACCTGAAGAGTATGCCGAGATGATTCAAATGGCCGACAATGCAGGGCATGTGATGGATTAAGAATCTATCTTTAAGACAAAACTTTCATTAACGAGCATTTTCATGGCACCATCCGATCTCTCAAAGAAATATTACAAGATAAAAGATGCGGCAGACATCCTTGGAGTGTCGCAGGCAACTTTAAGGTATTGGGAAAGCGAATTTCCGGAAGTATCGCCTCTTAGAAGCCCCACAAACCAAAGGTATTATACGCCTGATGATATCGAGACTTTACGCATAATCTATTATCTTGTAAAAATCAGAGGGTTGAAAATTGACGCAGCCAAAGAGCAAATGCGTCTTAACCGAAGCAACATCTCTAAAAGAATGGAGATAATCGACAGATTGTCGGATGTGAGAGATGAACTTGAACTGATGCTGAAGGCCATTGAGAAGCGCAAATGATTCATTAATCTTTACAGCTTTGAGCCCGCTCCTTAAAATTTCAGGGTCTTAGGTCTAAATCAAACACTCAACCTCTAATTCCGAATCATAAAATCTTATCAGATTTCTGACAGATATTTATCAAGATTGTCGATACTTTCGGGATTAGTTGCCCAATCAGTAACAAATCTCACAGGAGTTTCTTCATGGCCCGGTGCGCCCCATAGTTCAAACGACACATTCTCTTTCAGTCTTTCTATAACATGATTCGGGAGCACAAAGAACTGCTGATTGGTGGGAGAGTCGAAAAACAGTTTATATCCATGCTGCTTAAATACAGATTTCAACCGCATTGCCATCTCTATGCCATGGCTTCCTATGCGCGAATAAAGATTGTCGGTGAAAAGTGTTTCAAATTGCAAACCGAGCAACCTGCCTTTTGCAAGCAGAGCACCATGCTGCTTCACAATAGAGAAGAAGCGTGGCATTCTTGCCGGATTTGCAATTACTACCGCTTCACCAAAAAGCGCACCACACTTTGTTCCTCCTATATAAAATGCGTCGCACAAACGTGCTATATCCTGAAGCGAGACATCACTCGCGGCAGATGCCAGTCCATAGGCGAGACGTGCTCCATCAAGATATAACGGGATGTTTCGACTGCGGCACACCTCACTGATTCTTTCGAGTTCCGAGAGGGAATAAAGTGTGCCATATTCTGTGGGATGAGAAATGTAGACCATTCCGGGAAAAACCATGTGCAGATATGTTTCATCTGCATAAAACCGGCTGGCATAATCCTCTATTTCATCAGCGCAAAGTTTGCCAGAATGCTCCGGAAGAGTGATAACCTTATGACCGGAGGCTTCTATTGCTCCACACTCATGCACATTTATATGCGCCGCCTCTGTTGCCAGCACACCCTCACAATGAGAAAGGAGAGCATCTATAACAGTGACGTTTGTCTGTGTCCCCCCTACAAGAAAAAACACCCGACCATTTTTCAAGCCACAGGCTTCGAGAATTAACCTTTCGGCATTTTTAGTGTAACTATCAAAACCGTAGCCGGGAGTCTGCTCAAGATTTGTCTGCACTAATTTTTGAATAATTTCAGGGTGGGCACCCTCCATATAGTCACAATCGAACCTGACCATAGTTTTTCCTTAAATTAACTATTTCTGAATTTTTGCTACTTTCAAAGATTGGAATTATAATAACGAGAGTCACCGGTGACATTTTCTCCAATAAAATCGGGCTTAGAATAATCATATCCCGATTCCGGAATCTCCACTTCTGCAACAACAAGACCACTGCGAGAGCCATGATACTCATCCACCTCCCATGTTAACCCGCCGTGCTCCACAAGATGACGTGTCTTCTCAATCACGCCATCCTCACACAAGCCAAGCATACTGACTGCATCATCATATGGCACTTCGTATTCAAATTCAAGACGAACATCCCCGTCATTTTTCCCTTTGACTGCAAGATAACCCTTATTGTCAGAGATCCTTACCCTGACAGTTCTTTCCGGAAGACGGCTTAGATAGCCTTGCTTTATTTCAAGTCTTTTAAAGGCTAATCTCTTATAACCGTCACCAATCACCAGGTATTTATGTTCTATTTCCAATGCCATTGATAAAGTGTGTTTTATATTGCGAAAGGATTTCTAATCACAGACACAAATTTAAGCATTTCCAACAAATATTGCAAATCCGACACAATTCATCAAAACTGCATCGCATCATTTAGCAAGAAAATATGGACAACCCTCTCTTAAGTGTTCAAAAATCTTAAAATTACACGGCTCTTTCATTTAAGATAAAAATAAAGACATATTTTCCCTTACCCGGTTTGTTGAGAATCGGGTAAATTTCC
>VSPM01000035.1 GCA_009775365.1 Muribaculaceae bacterium | reverse complement strand
GGAAATTTACCCGATTCTCAACAAACCGGGTAAGGGAAAATATGTCTTTATTTTTATCTTAAATGAAAGAGCCGTGGCAGAAAGATAAAATCATGGTGTAGAAAGATGTAATCATGCGCTATGCAGGGAGAAGTAAGATCAGCAAGATAGTATAAGGGCGCTTCCTTAAAAATTTTAAGGCGGAGTCTCCTTTTGGGGCTCCGCCTTGAAATTGCTTTAGATGGATTTATTGATTGCTTATTACTTGCCGATGAGGTTTGAGAGTGCAGTGAAGAAGTCGGGGTTATGCCCGGTTGTTATGTTACGGATCTTTCCTTCAGGGTCAATGATTGCCTTTGTAGGGAATCCCTGAATTCCATATTCTGCCACGAGTGGATTGCCGTCAGGACAATAAACGTTGACCCAAGGGAGTTCATATTTGGCCACGCCGGCTTTCCATGCCTCTTCAGTTTCGTTGCAGTCTACACCGATAATCACAAGTTCATCGTTATATTTTTCGTAAGCTTCTTTCAATTCCGGGAATCCTTTGATACACCATATGCACCAGCTGCCCCAGAAATCAAGAATCACCCATTTCCCTTTGAAATCGGAAAGGCTCACGTCTTTCCCTTCTACGTTTTTCAATGTAAACGCGGGCGCATCGTGAGTGCCTGATGCAAGTTCCTGCTGTTTGCGTTCTTTTTCCATGTTTTGCACTGCGTTGTCATATCTTACCTTTGCAAGAGGGTAAAGAATGTTTGACTTGGCCCTTTCAGAAAGTTTCTCAAAAGCAGGTATCATTTCTTCCGGCGGAAGATCCATTACAGCATAGGCAGTTGCCTCTGAAGTGGGGTTCTCATTGATGTAGTCTTTGAGTCCGTCTACATATTCTTGATATATGGTCATCATATCTTCTTGCGCCGGTTCTCCTTTGGCCATCATGGCACGCTGCTTTTCCTCCAATGGGGTTCTAAGAGTGTTCACAATTTCAGAAATTCCTTCTGCAAGAGGGGATCCCGAGAGTTTATATGAGAACGGAGAAACAGAAGAAATCTCCGCGACTATGTTGTCGCCGGGGGCTGCAAACAAGTCGATTGCATCATTCTCAGAGAGTTTGAATCCGACACGGTATCCGCCGTTGTCTGTGCCTATTGGGATGACTACTGTTTCGTTGACCACCGGCACCTTGCCTTCTTCCAGCCCGAGTTCTGCGCGAGATTTTGCAGAAATCATTTTGGATATAGGCATGCTGTAATACTCAAGGGAATCAATTCCCGACACGGCAGGAAGTTTCACAGTGACATCGGCTGCCGCGTTAAACGGGAGTAGCGACAATGCCGCCAACCCGGTAAAGATTATTCTTTTCATTCTATTTGGTGTTGGGTTTTCTATTATTAACGTTCAGATGAGGAAATTAGTCGGTTTAAAAGGTTCGTGAACTGATAATTTTTTAATCCCCATTTCGGCGCCACCACCATATCGGGTGGGCTTTGCGCAAGAAATCGCTCAATCACAATGTGATCAGGCACAATTCTGACTATTTCCAAGCATAGATTCAGGTAGTCATCAAGCTCGAATGGCGACAGCTCTATTTCCCCTGATTCCCATTGAGCAAGAAGAGGAGTCCCTTTCAGAACTTGAAGTTGATGGAGTTTTAGAGTCTCTATCGGCAGTTCACAAGCCTTGTTTACATTTGTGATTATCTGGCTGTGCGATTCTCCCGGAAGCCCTGCAATAAGATGCAGGCCGCAGTGAAGACCATGGAGTGAAGCCCTCGCCGCTGCGTCTTCAACGTCTTCCCATGTGTGGTGGCGGTTAATCAGCTGCAATGTGCGATTGCTCGAAGTCTCTGCGCCGATTTCAAGAAACACCGGGCACCTGACATTTAATTCACCAAGAAGAGAGAGCACGTTTTCAGGCAGTGTGTCAGGCCGGGTTCCTATCACAAGCCCGACGACATCCCGGCAGGAGAGCGCTTCTTCATACAGTTTGCGAAGTGAATCCACATCTTTTCCATGAGTGTTGGTATATGATTGAAAATAGGCAAGAAACTTCATGTCGGGGTATTTCCTTGAGAAAAACACTTTGCCGTTTTCAATCTGCTGCGCCACACTCTCGCTTTTCATGCAATAAGATGGAGAGAAAGAGTCGTTGCGGCAATAAGAACATCCGCCTGTGCCTAATGTGCCGTCTCTGTTCGGACAAGAAAACCCGGCATTCACAGAAATTTTCTGTACCTTCATGCCGGGTAATAGTTTGTTGAGATATTCGGAATAAGTGGTCATACGAGATAATCTGCGATAACAAAAGCTGTCAATGCTTTCACAACAGGCACCGCCCTGACCGCCACGCATGGGTCATGTCTGCCGGCCGGATTCAACACTGCTTTCTGTCCTGATGTGTCAATAGTGCATTGAGGCATCATCAGAGTTGGAGTCGGTTTAAAAGCCACGGAAAAGAATATTGGCATGCCATTGGTGATCCCGCCCTGAATGCCGCCGCTGAAGTTGGTGGCAGTCTTGATATTTTCATCCTCATTCGATATGGGAATGAAAGAATCGGCTGTCTCAGACCCGTTCGCGCAAGATGCTCTGAATCCAAGTCCGTATTCAAATCCTTTGGCGGCATTGATGCTCATCATTGCTCCTGCGAGAGCCGCATGAAGTTTTCCGGCCACCGGGTCGCCTATTCCGGGAGGCATTCCGGTCACAAGGCAGCTCACCTTTCCCCCGACACTGTCGCCACGCTTTTTATGTTCCGTCACCACTTGCTCCATGGCAAGTTTGATTTCCGGGTTGACATCAAGAGAGAATGGCTGTTCAGGTTTTGTCATGAGCCCATCGAAAATATCGCCTGCCGTCACCGGGCCAACTTGCGAAAGCACAGCTTCCACTTTAATCCCTTTAGAGGCAATCCACTGTTCTGCCAATGCGCCGGCAACAACCCAGTTTACGGTCTCTCTCGCACTTGATCTTCCTCCCCCTCTGTGGTCGCGCACTCCGTAGCGCCTGGCATATGTGTAGTCGGCATGGTTCGGCCTGTAAATGCGGGCCATTTCGTCATAATCGGAAGAGTGATGGTCGGTGTTTCTCACTATGAAGCCAATCGGCGTGCCAAGAGTGATTCCTTCCGGCGTTATGCCTGAGAGAAATTCCGGATGGTCTTTCTCGTTTCTCGCAGTCACCAGTGGAGACGAGCCCGGGCGCCGTTTTGCAATAGTTTTGTAGAGCAGGTTGAAATCGATTTTAAAACCGGGAGGGAAACCGTCGATAACTCCACCCATGGCCGGGCCGTGGCTTTCTCCAAACGTAGTGAGGGTTAACCTTTTGCCAAAAGTGTTCATAACGATGTGGCTATGTCGGCCGCCGAAGCGTCGGCCGCCTTGATGAGGTCGGAAGGAGAGAGCTTTATCTGCAAGCCTCTCTTTCCGGCGCTCACATAAATAAACGGGAATTGCAACGCCTCTTCGCTGACGAATGTGGGGAAATGTTTCTTCATGCCGATTGAGGTGCATCCCCCTCGGATATAGCCTGTGAGAGGAAGAAGTTCCTTCATGGCTATCATCTCAGCTTTTTTATTGCCGGAAACCTTTGCCGCTTTCTTTAAATCCACCTCCCGATTGCCGGCCACGACACACACAAACACGCCGTTCTTGTCGCCGCGAAGCACAAGGGTTTTATACACCTGTTCTATAGGCTCGCCAAGTTCTTCGGCCACATGGTCTGCCGCGAGGTTTTCAGGGTCAACCTGATATTCCACGAGTTCATATTTAATTTTCAGCCGGTCAAGAATTCTTGCCGCATTGGTTTTTTCGGCCATAAGTCAGAATTATTTATCCATTGTCACGAGAAGTTCCTCGTTGTTGCGAGTCATCTCCATTCTCTTTCTGATAAACTCCATAGCTTCGAGAGAGTTCATGTCGGCAAGATAATTTCTGAGCACCCACATTCTGTTGAGAGTCTCTTGCGGGAGGAGAAGATCATCGCGGCGAGTGGATGAAGCAATGATGTCAACAGCCGGGAATATTCTCTTATTGGAGAGTTTGCGATCAAGCTGAAGCTCCATGTTGCCTGTGCCTTTAAATTCTTCAAAAATAACTTCATCCATCTTTGAAGATGTCTCAGTCAGGGCGGTGGCGATTATAGTGAGCGAGCCTCCGTTTTCGATGTTACGCGCAGCTCCAAAAAATCTTTTCGGGCGCTGGAGTGCATTGGCGTCGACACCGCCTGAAAGGATTTTGCCGGAAGCAGGCGAAACTGTGTTGAAAGCACGTGCGAGGCGAGTGATAGAGTCAAGCATGATCACCACGTCATGTCCGCATTCGACGAGCCGTTTTGCCTTTTCCAGCACGATATTGGCAATTTTTACATGGCGTTCCGCCGGTTCGTCGAAAGTAGATGCGATAACCTCTGCGTTCACACTTCTGGCCATGTCTGTAACCTCCTCCGGACGCTCATCAATTAGAAGCATTATAATGTGAGTGTCAGGATGGTTTTCCGCTATGGCGTTGGCGATGTCTTTCAGGAGGATAGTTTTACCGGTTTTGGGCGGAGCCACGATGAGTGCGCGCTGTCCTTTGCCGATCGGGGCAAACATGTCAACAACGCGGGTTGAGATATTGCATGTAGTGCCTTTTGTAAGGTTAAATTTCTCGTCAGGGAATAATGGCACAAGATGCTCGAAAGGCACGCGGTCTCTTATGACAGCTGGTTTAAGTCCGTTTATTGAGAGAACTTTTAAGAGCGGGTAGTATTTGTCACCTTCATGGGGCGGGCGTATAGAAGCCTCTACCACATCGCCGGTTTTCAGTCCGTATTCCTTTATCTGATTTTGCGACACATAAATGTCGTCAGGGCTGCCGAGGTAGTTATAGTCGCCGGAGCGGAGAAAGCCGTATCCTTCGGGCATCACTTCCAACACTCCGTAGGCAGTGAGTATTCCGTTGAGGTCATAAGCCGGTTCCGGCTCATTCGGCACAACCACATTAAATCCTTGCCTCTGCATTCTTTGCTGCTTCTTCAAGAGATTCTTTTGCTGTTTGCTCAGTGGCTGTTGAGAGGTGGCACCCGGTTCGCGCATCTGTATGGGCTGTGCCTGAGGAGTTGGAAGTGCTTCATCCAGCGGTTTCTCCTGAACAGGCTGAGGCAGTATTCTCTGTGTGTCTCTTTGTCCGCGAGGGGTGAATGTCTTTCCTTTTGAGGGAGTGAAGAAAGAAGTGAATGTCGACACGGTGTTGTCTGTGCTTTTCTGGCCTCGAGGCGTAAACACTTTTAATTTGGGCCGTTCATTCTCGGTGGGAAGCTGACTTTCTATGGTAACGCTCTGCTGATTGTCGCTGTTCCCGTTGTCTGTTGCATTCTCTTCCGGCGACTGCTGATTATCTGGAATCGGCTGCGACTCGGAGTTGTTGCTGTCAGGATTTTCTTTTGCGCTTTCCTGAACGCTTATTTCTTCTTGTATTGCCGGCAACATAGGGAGCTCGGCTTCAGGTTGCTGAGAATTTTTTCTCCCTTTCTTTTTAGCGGGGGCAGAAGTTTCGGCAGCGTCGGCGTCTTTCTGCGTTGCAGTCTCAGTTGCCTGCTCGGTTGCAATTTTCGGTTTTCTGCCGCGACGTTTGGAAACTGAAGCGTCTGCCTGTGCAGACGTGGCGGAATTGTCATTGTCTTCGCTCTTCACTTCACCGGCAGGATTTGATTGCTCATTAGCCGAAGCGTTTTTAGCCGATGTTTCGTTGTCAGTAGTCTTTTTAGAGCGTTTTGCGCGTGTTTCTTTAGCAGGCTTCTTTTTTTCGCTTGTCTTCGACACGATGTCTTTTGCAGAAGACTCAGCCTGAAAGTCGAGAATTGCTGCAATCAAGTCATCGCGCGATGCAGAGGCCGCTTTTTTTATACCCATGGAATCGGCCGTTTCTTTAATGCGTGCGTCGTCCATGGCTTCAAAGTCATTAATGTGGAACATAAATATATGTTATGCTATTGGATTTTGCATCATTTTACGCATTCTTTAGAGAGACCGTATGAGCCGGTTTATGATTTTGGAAACTGCGGTCAGTTTCTAATGGCCGGATAAACACGGTGAATTGAACCTGTGAAGAGGAGAATCTTATATTAGAATACGCTAATGAGTGAATGTTTGATGGAGATTTTTGTTGAATAAGGTTCGTAATTTAATTCCCTCATTATCTGATGCCTGTTACATAAAGGCGTGATAATATAAACGGGATAATAAATTCTACCTCACAAGCACACCCATTGACGGTGTGGCTTAGAAATGATGGTGCAAAATTAAATATAAAATTAATATTACACAAATATTTTAACGCAAAAATGCTTAAAATGGTTGTTTTTCAACGATAAATAATTAAAAATGATTTCAGTTGAGGTTTGAAAATTTTAATTTCAACACACCGTTCTTCATAACGAGTGTGCCTTTTCGGAGTTTCCATATCCGAATGTCGGGTTTATTGGCCTTTATGGCGGCCAGCACTTCAGATGAAGTAGTGGCGAATGGCAACAATGGATCTATAAACCTTCTCACAAGCAGTTCCGGGTCGGGAAAATCCTTCACGCGAGACACGTCTAAAGAATGATTATTGTCTTTCAACGCCTTTTCAATCGCATCATTTACAATTGCGTTTTCCATGCGAATACATTTTATGCTCTTGTCGACCGCTTTGTCAAAGCCCGCCCACTTGCTTCTGAGAAGTGGAATTATCTCATTTCGGAGATAGTTCCTTCTGAAGTCTGATTCAAGATTTGTGGAGTCGGTGACGTAATCAAGCCCTCTCGTTTCCAGATAATTTGAAATCTCTTTTCGGTGGAATTGCAAAAGAGGCCGAATAATCAGACCCGAATCCGGCATCATCCCTTTTAGTCCTGAAGTGCCCGAGCCTCTGAGAAGGTTTAGAAAAAGGGTTTCGATATTGTCGTCGGCATTGTGTCCGGTGGCGATGCGGTCAAATCCGGTGTCTGCAATAATTTGCCTGAACCATCGGTGTCTTAGGTCGCGGCAAGCCATTTCAACAGAAATGCCCTGATTAGCTTGCATGTAGTCAATTACATCAAAATCTTTAACTAATAAATCAATCGACAGTTGACGGCATATGTTTTCCGCGTGGCGCATGTCTCGCATGCTCTCTTCTCCCCGCAGATGAAAATTGCAGTGCGCGGCAATAATCTTCACATTGGTTCTTGACAGCGCGGCCACAAGAGCCACGCTGTCGGCTCCCCCGCTTATGGTTGCGACAACGCTCTTGATGTCAAGTTCGTTAATAAACTTTATACAAGCTTGTTCTATTTTATGTTTTTTTTCTTTTGGAAACATATTGCGAAATTACGAAAATTTTATTAAATTTGCTATCTCAATGAGATAATTAAACAGCGTTGTCACATTATTATATTAATGTGAGGCATGTAGAATTGAGTTTAAACATTACTAAATTTATTAATCATAAAATTATGGCAAAAGAATGGATCTGCACAGTGTGCGGATATGTAGCTGAGGGTGAAGAAGCACCCGCAAAGTGCCCGCAGTGTGGCGCTCCCGCTTCAAAGTTTAAAGAACTCGACCAGAAGGAGCTCCTTCAGTTCGTAACAGAGCATGAAATCGGCGTTGCAAAAGATGTAGACGACGAAATGAAGAAAGACCTCAACAACCACTTCATGGGCGAGTGCACAGAAGTAGGCATGTATCTTGCAATGTCTCGTCAGGCTGACCGCGAAGGTTATCCTGAGGTTGCCGACGCTTTCAAGCGCTATGCTTGGGAAGAGGCAGAGCACGCTGCAAAGTTTGCTGAGCTTCTCGGCGAAATGGTTTGGGATACAAAGACAAACCTTGAAAAGCGTATGCACGCTGAAGCCGGCGCTAACGCCGACAAGATGCGTATTGCCCGCAATGCAAAGGCAGCTAACCTCGACGCTATCCACGACACAGTTCACGAGATGGCTAAAGACGAGGCTCGCCACGGCAAAGGCTTCGAGGGTCTTTACAATCGCTACTTCAAGTGATTTGAACTGAATAGTTTTAACGCCGCTTCAGCAGATGTCTGAAGCGGCGTTTCCATTTTTATGGAAAGGGGCTTATTTCCCGAGGCGGGAAAGAAACTCTTCCCGGCGCGATTCAGACACAGGGATATAGGTCTTGCCAAAGACAATGCGACTTCGTTCTACAATCTCTATCTGGTCAAGATTAACAATGTATGAGCGGTGTACTCGCATGAATCGTTCAGAAGGCAACATCTCCTCAAGTTCCGTGAGGCTCATAAGAGAAGACACGGGGGTGCCTTCAGTGCGATAGAACACCACGCGGTCTTTTTGAACTTCTATGTATTTTATTGAATCTATCTTCATTTGCACGAGTTTATAATCCGCCTTCACCGTGAGCAGCCTGGGCTGGGTTTTATGTGGTGACGAATATGCGTTGCGCATTGCGCACCATTCCACTGCTTTTCCTGCCGCTTTCATAAACTCCGGATAACTCACCGGTTTCAAGAGATAATCAAGAGCGTTAACTTTAAATCCCTCAAGAGCAAATTGTTCGTAAGCAGTGATGTATATTATGCGCGATCTTTGAGGAATGATTCCGGCAAATTCTATTCCGTTGAGGGTAGGCATATTGATGTCGAGAAATATTATATCTATCTCTCCTTCCATTACTGTTTTGACGGCTTCTACCGCCGATTCAAAACACCCTATGAGCTCGAAATGCGGAGTCTTTTCCACATAGCTTCTTATCAGTTCGCGTGCGAGTGGCTCGTCATCTATTATCACGCATTTTATTGTATTGCTCATTATTTTTATTTTTCGTGGAATGTGCGTCGGTTTTCAGAGCGGAGACAGCTATCTTGATTTCAGCTGTGAAGACCCCGTCAGTGTCGCTGATTTGGAAATTGTGGCGTTCGGGATATAGCAGTCTCAGTTGCTTTCTGACATTCTCTATCCCTACTCCGGATTCCTTTTCCATGCCCGGCATTGTCCTGTTTTTTTCAGACGGGAATGTATTGCTTGTGCGGCAAACGAGATTGGCTCCGGCTATCGACAAATCTATAACGATAAAATTATCGCGGTCATTGCTTCCGCTATGTTTAAAGGCGTTTTCCACCAGAGAAAGAAACAGAAGAGGAGCAATGTATAGTTCTTCCTCTCTGTCTACGTTTATGTTGCATTCAAGATTCGTGGCGCTGCCAAGACGAAGTTTCATCAATTGCGCATAATTGGTGATGAACTGTGCTTCTTTTGAAAGAGGCACAAATGAGGATGCGGAGTCATATATCATGAAGCGAAGCATTCCGCTCAGTTCATGCAGTGCCTCCTGAGCTCTTTCAGGGGCGAAACCTATCAGCGCATAGATGTTGTTGAGAGAATTAAACAGAAAATGAGGGTTTAACTGAGCTTTAAGGCTTTTTAATTCAATCTGACGTTGTTCCGCGTTGAGCATCAGTTCTCTGCGGCGCACATTTTCTCTTTCCTCAGAAAGCCGCAGCGCATAGGCGAGTCCTGCGGCAAGCACCATTGTGATGCCATCTCTGATTACAAATTTAATGTATCCCATCAGATATTGCGACACTGATATTTCGGCTTGCACTTTATGCTTTGGAAGAGGAAGGCCGCCATGAGTTTCAAACCAAACCGGAATAATTCCACATATCACGATAATCAGGCAGGCGTTGACTATGAAGTAGAGGGATTTGTTGTCGTTGCGTATTATAGTTGCTGGCACAAGCCAGAAATAGTTAACGCAAAATATGGCAGAATAGAAAGTGGCCATTATGGAGCTCATTATTATCCATGTCCATGGCTCATCGGTGTGGCTGAACAGTGCCACTACCGATGGGAAATAGAAAAGGAGAAAAGTGAGCAGAACTACAATAGTCGGGTTCCCTTTTCTGAAGATATATCTCGAGTTATTCATAGCGTATAGCTTCGATAGGGTCAAGGTTTGATGCTTTTGCGGCAGGATAAAAGCCGAATATGATTCCAATGGCTGTGCATACCACAAACGACAGAATAACGGCGGCAACATCAATTTGCACCGGCCAGTGAGCAAAGAACGAAATCATCCAAGTGGCGAGAGCCCCAGTGAGAATCCCTATCACGCCGCCGGTGACTGATATGATTATTGCTTCGATAAGAAATTGCATCATTATGTCGCGTCCGGTTGCCCCTATGCTCATTCTCAATCCGATTTCGCGTGTTCGTTCAGTGACGCTCACAATCATGATATTCATGATTCCTATGCCTCCCACAAGCAAAGAAATTCCGGCAACCGCCGCGAGCAGAACGGTCATCATTGAAGATGTGGATGAAATCATTTCAGCAAGCTCCTGCATGGAGCGTATTGTGAAATTATCTTCCTCTCCGTCGCGCAGTTTATGCTGGGTGCGGAGAATTTCGGTGATTTCATTTATGGTTTCGTCTGTCAGGTCTTCATTAATGGCAGATGCCTGGATCCCTTGCAGATAATCTGTGGCAAGCACACGTTTCATAACTGTGGTGTATGGCACGAGGGCGAGGTCGTCCTGATCCTGTCCCATAGTGTTGTAGCCCTTCTCATCGAGCACTCCGATTATTGTCATCGGTATTGACCCGAATCTGACCACTTTCCCGATAGGGTCGGTGCCGTCGGGAAACAAGTTTTCCACAAGTGTTTTGCCAACCACACACACCTTGGCGGCGCGTTTCACGTCTTCTTCGGTAAACATCTCTCCTTGTGCCACTTTGCGCTGCCTAATGTCAAGATACTGAGTGTTTACTCCCTGTGCTTGCGACGGATAATTGTTGTTGCCGTTAATCCATTGCCCGGATCCGTTTACAGTGGGGGTGATGTTGGCTATGGTTGATGCCTGGTTCACCAGCGCCTCATAGTCGGAGGGCTTCAGGGTCTGCATGTCGTCGCTGCTTTGCCTTACTCCGCCGCGTCGTTCTGCTCCCGGAAAAATCATAATCATGTTGCTGCCCATTTCAGAAATCTGGGCCTTTATGGAATTTTTCGACCCTTGTCCGATTGCGAGCATGGCGATAACAGCCCCGACGCCTATGATAACGCCCAACATTGTCAGAAAGCATCTCATCTTGTTGTTGTTGAGTGCTTTCAAGGCTATTTTGAGAAGGTTGTGGATGTTCATTTTTAACTTATGGCAGTTTGAGTTTTGTTCTTTAGTCGTAGGATTTTAGTCAGTGTCGGCCGGCAGACTTTTGAATACTTCTTCGGCTGATTTTATGTCGGAGTTGTATTCATCGCTGACAATATGCCCGTCGCGCAGCATTATGTTGCGCGACGAATACATTGCTATTTCCGGATTGTGAGTCACGAAAATAATGGTTTTCCCCTCCTTATATAGTTTCTGAAACAGAGTAAGGATTGAAAACGATGTCCGTGTGTCGAGATTACCGGTTGCTTCGTCGGCAAGGATAATCACGGGATTATTGACGAGTGCGCGCGCGATTGCCACACGCTGCTGCTGACCTCCTGACATCTGGTTGCTTTTATGCATAAGTCTTTCGCCAAGCCCTACTTCGCGCAGGCATTTTTCTGCTCTTTCAGCCCTCTCTCTTGCGCCCACGGCAGGGTTGTAGAGCAAAGGGAGCTCTACATTTTCAAGGGCAGTGGTTTTGGGGAGCAGATTATAGTTCTGGAAAATGAACCCTATTTTTCTGTTGCGTATGCGTGCGCGTTCATTCTTTCCCATACCTTTCACCGGTATTCCGTCAAGCAGATACTCTCCGGAAGATGGAGTGTCGAGACATCCGAGTGTGTTAAGAAGAGTTGACTTCCCCGATCCGGAAGTGCCCATGATTGTGACGAACTCACCTTCATAGATTGTGAACGACACTCCTCTTAGTGCTTTTACGGTTTCATCTCCGACTTTGAAATATCGTTTTAGATTTTCAATCTTTATTATCTCTTTTGCCATTATTATGAGGATTAGAAGTGAGTGCCCCTTGTTTATTTTCTCTTTTTAGCTCCCGGCGGTTTAGGCATAAACGGATTTTCTTCGGCATTCCCTTCTTTCGGCTTAGAAACCTGTTCGACATATTGCATTGCCACTTTGTCGCCGTTCTTTAAGCCGGAGGTTATCTGCTGATAGTTGCTGTTGGAAGCACCGAGCCCGACAGGGGTCTGAACCAGGCGGTCTCCTTTATCTATCCATACATATGCGTCTGATTTCTCTTTTGATGCCACGGGCGTTGGCAGGCCGTTCTCGTCATCATTCTCATTTGGCTTAAACTTCAATGCTCTCAAAGGCACTGCTGTAACGTTGTCGAGCTCAAGTGTGTAGATTGTCAGATTGGCAGTCATGCCCGGAATAAGTTTCAATTCCGGATTGGGGGCGTCTACAATCACTTCATATGTCACAACGTTGGAAGTTGTGGTGGGGTTAAGACGAACCTGAGTGACAGTGCCGTTAAAAGTGTCGTCAGTGTAGGCGTCGACAGTGAATGTCACATGTTGCCCCACTTTTACCTGCCCTATGTCGGCTTCATCCACATTCCCGACCACTTGCATGTTTTCAAGGTCTGCAATCACATAGAGGTTGGCCACATTCATGCTAGAAACCACTGTCTGGCCAACTTCCACCTCTCGAGAGATAATAATGCCGTCGATAGGGGAGTAGATTTCCGCGTAGTTCAGATTCTTGGCGGCTCTCACTCTGTCGGCCTGGCTTTTTTCATAAGAAAGGCGTGCCACGTCATAGTCGCGTTTAGATGTCTGGAATTCATAGTCAGAGATCAGTTGCTCGTCATGAAGTTTCTTGTCGCGTTCATAGTTTGTTTTGGCATATTCATAGTTTGCTTTTGCAGAAGCCATATTGGCATCGGCGCTTTTCAGTTCGCTGTCGAGAAGCGTTTTTTCGATTTCTGCAAGCAGCTGGCCTTTGGAAACGTGGTCGTTGTAGTCGGCATACAGTTTGTCGATTATGCCGGTCACTTGGGTGCCGACATCCACCTGTGTGACAGACTCCATAGTGCCGGTGGCTGTCACCACCTCCGACAATGAGATTGGCTCTACGGTGTAGGTCTCCAGTTCCACTTTAGGCTTTTCTGAACATGAAGCCGTTGCCAGAAGCATGACGGCAAAGGATAGTGTGAGATTATAGGTTTTCATTTATGATTAATTTTCGTTGTGAATGTTGCCGATGCGGCATTGTCAAGGTAGAGAGATTTGAGTTGTGGCATAATAGGTTATAGTCTTGTTGGCGAGAATAGCCATGTATTTGTTTTGCAACATTTCAAGGCGTGCGTTTAGCAGGTTGTTATGGGCTGTGAGGAGTTCAAGCGGGTTTACAAGTCCAAGTTCAAACTGTCGGTTCACAAGGTCGGCTGTGAGTCCGGTGGCTTCAAGCTGAGTCTGCCCTGACAAGAATTTAGCCTTGGCGTTTCTTGCGTTGATATATAGGCTTTCAATCGTCTGCGACAGGTTGTTTAGAAGACTCTCGTTGGCCAGGTCATATTCAAGGGCAGAGAGTTTTGCCTGTGCCACTTTTCTTTTAGTGGCGTTGGCATCGTAAATTGGAATCGAGAAGCTAAGGCCCACTGATTCATTCAGATTGTGCCCCATCTGTGTTCCCCATGCCGGGCCTCCCGAAGTGTATCCTGATGACACTCCGCCTGTTAGTGCTATTTCCGGCGCACGTCCGGCTTTTGCTATTTTTATGTCGTTTTCATATATATCCTTGCTTAGGTCATTGCTCTTGAAACTTGGCAGCCACGATGACGCAAACGAAAACACATCGTTCATTTCCGGAAGCGATGCAAGCACCTCGGAGTCTGAAAAGTCAACGTCTTAGATTTCAAGGTTATAGTCGATTCCAAGTTCAAGAATTTTTTTCAAATTCATTTTCGCCGACTCAACGTTGCTTTCTGCCTGGACGAGATTATAGGTGTCTTGTGCCATTTGGCTTTCAATCTGGGCGAAATCAACTTTTGACGTCCTTCCTGATTCCATAAGGCGTTTTGCCCGCTCAGTCTGAGAGGTGCTGACCTGTAGAGTCTGCGTTGCAATCTCTACTGCTTCGCGTGCATACATTATGTTGAGATAGGCCTGAAGAATGCCAAGTTTGATTGTGTGGGCCGCGTCATCGCCGGCCAGTTCCTGCTGACGTCGTGTGATTTTTGCTGATTCAAGCCGGTATTTTCTGATATTACCTTCCCACACAGTCCAGGAGGCGTTCACTCCATAGTTGCCTCCGTAAATGTTGCTCCTGTTTCCATCGTTAGGGGAGGGATAGTTTGTGAAATTATGATTCATTGAAAACCCCACGGAAGGAAGCCAGGCATCTTTTGCAGCGCCGATGTTCTCGTCAGCCTGAAGAATGCTTAATATGTTGCGTCTAATTTCAGTGCTGTTGCTGATAGCCCAGTCAACACATTCTGAAAAAGACCATTTTGTGGGCTTTGCTGCCGATGGTGGAGCCGTTACCATTTCGGCAGTCACTTTTTCATCAATCTTGATTGGCATTTGAGCATGGGCTGTTGTGCAAGGAAAGAACGCCAATGCTGCCGAAAGTGGTAAAAAGAGGTTTATTAATTTGCGGTTCATGTGGAAATCTTATGATTTTACTTGTGCAAAATTAGTAAGCGCGAAAGTTTGCTACAAATAATATCGCTGCAATGGAACAATTAAAGTCTGTAAATACGTTTTTAATCTGCAAAACTCTTTTTTGGAACCTAATTGTTAACGATTGTTAATCGGGACTGTTCCCATGCATAAGGATGTTGCCGTTCAGTGCTGATTGAATGGCTGATTGCATGACAATGCATAAGCAATATTTGATTCGGGCGCTTATTTTTATTAACTTTGAAGCAATAATAATAATCTCTCAAATGAAATAACAAACTTAGTTATGGGAAGAATCATGGCGATAGACTATGGTCGCAAGCGTTGCGGAGTGGCGGTTACGGATGTCTTGAAGATAATCGCCAATGGATTGCCGACTGTGCGTTCATGCGATTTAATGGATTTTATTCGCGATTATTGTTCGCGAGAGCCGGTAGACGAGATAATTGTGGGAGAGCCACGCGATATGCAAGGAAATCCCAGTGAGAGCATGAAATATATAACACCGTTCCTTAAATGTCTTCGCAAAGAGCTGCCGGACATGAAAGTCACTATGGTTGATGAAAGATTCACTTCTGCGATAGCCCATAGAGAAATGCTGGCCGGAGGATTCTCGAAAAAGCAGAGGGCAGAAAAGGGGAGAGCCGACGAGATGGCCGCTGTGCTTATTCTCACGTCATATCTTGATAGCCCGTTAAGATAGGAAGAAGACAGAAAAACTATAGTCCGGAATAAAGAAAAGGCTGCGCACCATCGTCATGGGGCACAGCCTTTCTTGTTGAAGCATTATGTTGGCAATTACTTCTTTGCACGGTTGCCGTAGCGGCTGCGGAATTTGTCGACGCGACCTGCGGTGTCGACGAGTTTCTGCTTGCCGGTGAAGAAGGGGTGAGAAGAAGATGTGATCTCAAGCTTTACGAGAGGATACTCTTTGCCGTCGATTTCGATAGTCTCACGAGTTGCCACAGTCGAGCGAGTGATGAAAGTTTCGTCGTTCGACATGTCTTTGAAAACAACCTCACGGTAGTTCTCGGGATGAATTTTTGCTTTCATTCTAATTTTCTGCAGTTAAATTAATTCTTTGAAAAAAAGTTGGTTTTGACAGGTCGCGATCCCGTCAATTGGCCTGCAAAGTTACAAAAATTCTCAGTACTATGCAAATTTCATGAAAAAACTTGCTTCAAAACTTCCTGTTCATCTTCACTTCATCTTTTAGTTGGGTTAAAATTCAGATTAGGATTCAAATTATGGTCTTAACAAACGGTTACGGGTGACATTGTCCAAGAAAATGAATAAAAATACTCCTGTCAATGTTTGTCTGTTTTGTCGGAAAGCACAGGGAGTGAGAGATTGAACTTGAGTGTAAGAAAGCGTATGCCTATAATAGTTGCGGCGCAACTGAGTTGTTGTGTAGTAGTGGAAAAGCCGGTTTCGAGAAGCCCCCAGTAGACGAGCGCCCCGGCAAGGCAAGCAGTGGCATAGATGTCTTTGCGAAACACCAGCGGCTCTTCATTGATAAGGATGTCTCGCAAAACTCCTCCGAATGCACCTGTCACAACACCCATTACGGTGGCCACCCACATAGGGTAGTCAATGGCAAGAGTTTTGTGAATTCCTATCACGCAGAATAGGGCAAGACCAATGCTGTCGAACAAGAAAAGCATCTTTTCTTGCTTTACAAGCAGACTTCTGAAAGTTATCACTGTTATTAGAGACAGGGCTGTGACTCCGAGATACCACCACGTCTGCATCCAGAACACCGGTATGTCGAGCAAAAGATCGCGAAGGGTGCCTCCTCCGCAGGCAGTTATGAGGCCTACGGTGTATGCCCCGAACCAGTCGAATTTTTTTGTTGCGGCGAGTCTGATACCGCTTATTGCGGCGGCGACTGTGCCGATTACCTCAAGAATAAAAGCTAATGTAAATTCCATAATGAGAAATGTTCATCAGAGAGAGTGTGTTGTATTATAAAGAGTGAGTTATATAAGGAGCATAGAAGGCGCGGCTCACACCGCGCCTTCTATTAGGATTCAAAATAATTGAAATGTGTCTGCGGCGTATTTATTCCAGAAAGCAAAGCACAATCACTTGTGCCACTATCACGCGCATAAACATGGTGAGAGGATAAACGGTAGAATATGCTACTGCCGGGGCATCATTATTGGCCACTTTGTTGCCATAAGCCAATGCCGGAGGGTCGGTGTAGCTTCCGCTCATCATGCCTATTATGGAGAGATAGTTCATCTTGTATTTACCTCTTGCCACACATCCCACCACAATCAATGGAATCACTGTGATAGCAAAGCCGTAGCCTACCCACATTGCACCTTTGAGGTTGAACACTGTGGCTGCGAAATCTTTTCCGGCAGCTATCCCCACCGACGCGAGGAAGAGGCATATGCCAATCTCTCGCAGCAACAGGTTGGCGGCAGAGTTGGTGTAGGTCACGAGATGTATTTTATGTCCGTATGCACCAATCAATATTGCCACAACGAGCGGGCCGCCAGCAAGACCGAGTTTCATAGGCACAGACATTCCGGGGAACTGGATAGGCAGGCTTCCTGCTATGATGCCGAGGAATATGCCAATGAACATTGTCACAAGGTTAGGCTCGTTGAGACGCTTCATGGAGTTGCCGAGTTTGCGTGCCAGGAGCTCGATGTGGTCAAGTTTCCCGACAACAGTTACGCGGTCGCCTATCTGGAGCCTGAGGTTGGGGCTCGCGAGGAGATCCATGCCGGCGCGGTTCACGCGGGTGACGTTGAGTTCGTAGGCGTCGCGAAGATGCAGCGACCCGAGTTTCACTCCATTATAGTCGGTTTGCGTTATAAGAATTCTGCGCGACACTACAGGGCCGTTGTCCATCGGCCATTTCATGTCTACTCTCGGACCAATGAATCTTGAGAAAATCTCTTCATCTTGTTTTGCGCAAACAATCAGCACGAGGTCGTCAAGTTCGATTTCATCTTTTGATGTAGGCACAACGGTTGTTCCGTCGGGTTTCAGAATTCTGGAGCAGGTGTAGTTGCAGCTGATGAGAGTGTGGAGCTTAAACATTGAGAGACCCGACACAAGCTCGTTGGTGACTTTGAAAGTCAGAATCTCGGGAGTTTGTGTGGAATCGCTTTTTTCGTCTTCCACCTCTTTGATTTCATCATCGATATTGACTTTGAAAATCAGTTTTATGGCAATCATAGTGCAGATGATTCCCACCACGCCGAGAGGGTAGGCGGCTGCATATCCCATCGACATCTGCTGGCTCACTTCATAAGCAGATGAATCAACCTGAAGCACTGTCTGCTGTGCCGCGCCAAGAGCGGGGGTGTTGGTGATGGCGCCACACATCACACCCACCATGTCGGTGATTGATGTGGCCCCTTCAGAGCCTCCTTGAAGAAAATAAATGGTCAGCATTATGCCGACGTTAAGAACAATCCCCAACAGGGCAAGCATGTTCATCCTGATGCCACCCTCTTTGAAGGAAGAGAAGAATCCCGGACCCACCTGCATGCCGATAGAAAAGATGAAGAGAATGAGCCCGAATTCACGTAGGAAGTGGAGCGTGGTCCCCTCAACGGCATAACCGAAGTGGCCGAGCAGAATGCCAACAAACAGCACGAATGTCACCCCAAGCGACACTCCGAAAATCTTAACCTTGCCAAGGATGATTCCCGAAAAAATCACGAAGGAGTAGAGTAGAACCGTGCTGGCGAGCGACATGTTTCCCGGCCGGAGCAGTTCGATAAACCAATCCATAAATGAATAAAACGATTAAAATGTTTAGTTAAATACCCCTTTTATGCAGGGGTGTGGAAAAACAAGTGCAAAATTACAGAATTTTTACGATATTCTTATTACCTTTGTAAAGTTAATTCAAGAGGCCCCTCAGATTATACGGGCTATTTTTTAATTTATCTGCTTTTTAAGTTATGAAGAAAATCCGTGCAGCCGTAGTGGGTTACGGCAATATCGGCAAGTATGCTCTACAGGCTCTTGCAGAAGCTCCCGATTTTGAGATTGCAGGCGTTGTGCGCCGCGATGCCGCCAACCGAGAGGGTATTCCGGCAGAAATCAGTGTCGTGTCAGATATTGAAGAATTGAGTGACGTTGATGTGGCCATCCTTGCCACTCCCACAAGAAAAGTTGAGGAGTATGCCAAGTCTATCCTTGCTAAGGGTATAAACACTGTTGACAGTTTTGACATTCACACTCAGATTCCGTCGCTCCGAAGGAGTCTCGGAGAAGTGGCGCGTGAACACGGGAAGGTGAGTGTGATTTCAGCCGGCTGGGACCCGGGCAGCGACTCGGTTGTGAGGGCTTTGCTTGAGGCTGTTGCTCCCAAGGGGATTACATATACAAATTTCGGCCCCGGAATGAGCATGGGGCACACTGTGGCTGTCAAGGCTATCGAGGGTGTGAAAGCGGCATTGTCGATGACTATACCTGTGGGCACGGGAATACATCGACGCATGGTTTATGTGGAGATTCTGCCCGGCTACGACTTTGAGAAGGTGGCCGCATCAATAAAGGCTGACCCTTATTTTGCTTCAGACGAAACCCATGTAATGAAGGTTGACAATGTGGATGCTCTCAAGGATATGGGACATGGAGTGAATCTTGTGCGCAAGGGAGTGAGCGGCAAAACGCAGAATCAGCTTTTCGAGTTTGACATGAAGATTAACAATCCGGCTCTCACAGGGCAGGTGCTCGTGTGTGTGGCTCGTGCTTCCATGCGTCTGAAGCCGGGATGTTATACTATGATCGAGATACCTGTTGTCGACCTCCTGCCGGGAGATCGCGATGAGTGGATTAAGCTGGTGTAATGTTAGAGGAGATATTAGGCTTTGCCCGAAGTGGAGTTGATGCCATCAATTCTCTTGAGGTGAACATGGTGAACAGCATGTTCCGCCTTGTTCTCAGCATGACTTTGGGAATGATAGTGGGCGCAGAACGCAAGCGTAAGGGGCAAGTGGCCGGAATACGCACTTTTGCGCTCATATCTATGGGTGCGTGCCTTTCGATGCTCTTGTCTATTTACGTCCCTCAGGTGTATCTTGGCCTAAAGAATGGCGACCCCGGGCGAATAGCGGCTCAGGTGATCACCGGCATAGGCTTTATCGGTGGTGGCGCCATGATCCATATGAAGGGAGCTGTGAGAGGACTCACCACGGCTGCAGGGATATGGATGACTGCCATTATCGGAATGGCAGTGGGCATAGGCATGTATTTATGTTCAATAGGCGCCACATTGTTGATACTTGTCACGCTTGTGACATTTGAGCAATACGAAAAGCGTAGGAAGTTAGGACAGGAATCAAAAGTGATAAGCCTGATGGTTGATGGCATAGTCGATGACCTCCGTCCATATAAAGATGTGCTTGAAAACAACGGCATACATCTTTCCACCTTCTATGTGGAATATAACTATGACAATGGCACAACAGAAATAAACTTTGTTGTGCTTGCGCACTCCTACACAAATTTTCTGCCCATTCTCGCCAAAGTGAGCGAAGTCTCTCCCACAAAAAAACTCACGCTCTCCAGTCAGCTCGACATCTGATTCCGGAGCATAATCCCAACATCAGAATCCCGACGTTTGATTCTAATCTATTGTTTCACGCAACTGATTCTCATCTGCAGATGTACTGCACTTAAAGAGACAAAGTGAAAAATATAAATCAAATTACGGAGCGTATAAATCCTCACACGATTTATACGCTCCGTAATTTTTTAACGTCAGTTCTGATGCGAATAATATTTGAATAGTTTCTATGAATGACGGTGAGATACGGGGTCGTGCCTTGCGAGGTTATAGTCTCCGCACTCGTCAATAAAGAGGTAATATTCCACTGTTTCAAAAAGCTGGTATTGAAGTAAACAGCATTCATGATATATTGAACCACGGCATTTATATAACTAACGCTGTCAAGACACGTGATGTGTCAGACGAGTTTGCGGTAGCGGATGCGGTGGGGGGTGTCGTTGCCGTCGCGTTTTTTCTTGAATTCCTCGTAGTCGGAGTAGGAGCCTTCGTAGAATGTCACCTGGCTGTCGCCCTCAAATGCAAGGATGTGGGTGGCTATGCGGTCGAGAAACCAACGGTCGTGGCTTACTACAACGGCACATCCGGCGAAATTCTCAAGGCCCTCTTCAAGAGCACGCAGGGTGTTGACATCGATGTCGTTGGTGGGCTCGTCGAGCAGAAGAACGTTTCCTTCCTCTTTTAATGCCATTGCCAGATGTAGGCGATTGCGCTCGCCACCCGATAGCACACCTATTTTTTTCTCCTGATCTGCACCGGTGAAATTGAATTTTGAGAGATATGCGCGCGCATTCATGTCTCGTCCGCCCATGCGGAATGAATCCACTCCCTGCGAGATTACCTCGTAGACTGTTTTTTCAGGCGAAAGATCTTTGTGGTTCTGGTCAACATATGCAATTTTTACGGTTTCGCCAACCTCAAAGTCTCCTTTGTCTTGTTTCTCAAGCCCCATTATGAGACGGAACAATGTGGTCTTGCCTGCACCGTTAGGTCCGATAACGCCCACAATGCCGTTGGGTGGCAGCATGAAATTGAGATCTGTGAATAGAGCCTTGTCGTCATATGCCTTGGCAAGATGCTGTGCCTCGATAACTTTGTTGCCGAGACGCGGGCCGTTGGGGATGAAAATCTCCAGTTTCTCCTCGCGCTGCTTCTGGTCTTCATTCAATAGGCGGTCGTAGCTTGACAGACGAGCCTTTCCTTTAGCCTGTCGTGCCTTGGGCGCCATACGCACCCATTCCAACTCTCTTTCAAGGGTCTTGCGGCGCTTGCTTGCCTGCTTCTCCTCCTGAGCCATGCGCTTGGTCTTCTGGTCAAGCCATGAGCTATAATTGCCTTTCCAAGGAATTCCTTCGCCTCGGTCGAGTTCAAGAATCCATCCGGCCACATGATCGAGGAAATAACGGTCGTGAGTCACGGCGATAACAGTGCCGGGATACTGCTGCAGATGCTGTTCGAGCCAGTCGATAGATTCGGCGTCAAGGTGGTTGGTAGGCTCATCGAGCAATAGAATGTCGGGCTGCTGAAGAAGGAGGCGGCAAAGAGCCACGCGACGGCGTTCGCCACCGGAAAGCACCGCAATTTTCTTGTCGTCGGGTGGGCAGCGAAGAGCATCCATAGCGCGTTCGAGTTTATTGTCGATGTTCCATGCATCGCAAGCATCGAGCTTGTCTTGAAGTTCAGCCTGGCGGTTGATGAGTTTTTCCATCTTGTCAGGGTCTTCAAGCACTTCAGGGTCGGCGAAAGCATTGTTCACATCGTCATATTCTTTTAGAAGGTCGAGCACAGGCTGCACACCTTCTTGCACTACTTCTTTCACAGTCTTTTCAGGGTCGAGCTTGGGATCCTGTTCAAGATAGCCTACTGAATAGCCCGGAGAGAAAACCACATTTCCCTGATAACTCTTGTCAATTCCTGCAATAATTTTCAAAAGAGTGGACTTGCCGGAACCGTTAAGACCGATGATGCCGATTTTTGCACCGTAAAAGAAAGAAAGATAAATGTCTTTCAGGATTTGTCGCTGCGGAGGAATGATTTTGCTCACTCCCACCATAGAGAATATTATTTTTTTGTCGTCTGCCATCTTTATGAATAAATAATCAGAGTTGTTTTTGGGGAATTATATTATTTTGAGGCGGCCTTTGTGCGATAGTCACATCTCACTTTTCCTTTGGCAATATTATTGAGTTTTGTGCGAATCATCTGTTTCCGAATGGGAGAAACCCTGTCGGTGTATACTTTGCCGAGAAGATGATCAAACTCATGCTGAATGATTCTGGCTGCAAAGCCGGTGAATTCCTGCTCATGTTCCTCGAAATTCTCGTCGAGCCAGTTAAGGCGGACATGTTCATATCGCTTAACCGGTTCAGAGAGTCCGGGGAGAGATAGGCATCCCTCGTCGCGAGTCACCGGAGACTTGTCTTCAATCACATCAAGCTCAGGATTTATGAGGGCGAACTTCAGGTCTTTGCATTCCGGGAAATTCTCGGCGAGCACATTGCCGTCTATAACGATCACGCTGATAGGCAATCCAATCTGTGGAGCCGCAAGGCCAACTCCCTCGGAATGATACATTGTCTCAAACATGTCTTCGATGAGCTTTTTGAGCTCAGGATAGTCAGGTTCGATGTCTTCAGCCTCCTTTCGGAGCACCGGATGTCCGTATAAATATATTGGTAAAATCATATTGATGCGCGGATTTTCCGCTTGATTTAATTATTGTGTCACAAAGAGTCGTGAGGATGTTGCTGATTATTGGCTTAATCAAATATGCCTTCTGTCACTTCCTCAACCTCATTGCTTTCAGTGTTTTCAAACACTTCTCCGGCACACGCATTGAAATCTGCCGGGAACTCAAATTTTGCGTCTTGAGAGTAAGGAAGTTTTTTATCGGCATACACTTTTTGCATATAGAAGCCATAGATAGGCAAGGCGGCTCTTGCGCCCTGGCCGAGAGCCATGGTGTTGAAATGGATGTAGCGTTCTTCGCCTCCTACCCACACGCCGGTGACAAGATCCGGAGTGAAGCCCATAAACCAAGAGTCAGAGTTAGAGTTGGTTGTTCCGGTCTTTCCTCCCATCTGTGCGCTGATGCCATACCTGCCGCGAAGACTTGCCGCTGTGCCGCTGTCTACAACATTTAATAGTATAGAAAGAATCTTGTAATAAGCGTCTTCACTCGTCACTTCACTTCGGTGAGGAGTTGCCGAATAGATAAGGTTCCCTTGATTGTCTTCAATGCGTGTGACAAACACGGGGTCTACCCGCAGACCTTTGTTGGCAAAAGTGGTGTAGGCAGCCACCATCTCTTTTACAGGCACATCCACTGTGCCGAGTGCAAGAGGAAGAGTGGCGTCGATATGGCCGGTCACACCAAACATTCTCATTTTATTGGCAAGACTCTTTGCTCCCAGCGCGTAGACAAGACGAGCGGAAATCCAGTTGTTTGAGTTTGTCAATGCCCATCTCAGGTCTACCATGTCGCCAACCCTCGCACTTCCCGAATTTCGAGGCGACCAGTTGCCGAAGGTGGGTTGAGTGTTAAGGAATTGTGAACAAGGTGTGAAGTCTTGCTCCATGGCAAGAGTGTAGAGGAAAGGCTTGGCTGTAGAGCCAATCTGCCTGCGCCCTCTCGACACCATGTCATATTGGAAATATGTGAAGTCGGGACCACCCACATAAGCTTTCACATAGCCGTTATGTGGATCCATGCTCATCATGCCTGTTCTCAAAATCGACTTCATATATAGAAGCGAGTCATAGGGAGTCATAGTCACGGTCTTGGATCCTGGCACATGCTTCCCGTTCTCTTTTACATATGCAAACACATCCATTTTATATGGCACATGGAATGTTTTCTCTATTTCTTCTTCACTCATGCCTGCATTCTTGAACACTCTCCAACGCTCGGTTTGCTTCATGGCGTTTTTGATGAGATTCATCACGCCTTTATGGCTGAGTTCATCCTGGTTAGTGGTGTAGGGGCCGGTCTTCTGACCCTGTTTCTCTCGGAAAAAAGCCGGCTGCAGAGTTCCGCCAAGATGCTCATAGACTGCTTCTTCTGCATATTGCTGCATCTTGACATCTATTGTGGTATAAATTTTAAGACCGTCTGTATATATGTCATAGTATGTGCCGTCAGGCTTAGGATTCTTTAAAATCCAGCCGTATAGCGGATTCTCCTCCCACTGGGTGGAGTCAGTGTTATATTGTCCCATGGCCAGAATATAGCCGAGATTGCTTTTATATTTGTCGCGGTCAGGGCGCACAGGCTTTTTGGCGTTCATGAGCATTCTTATCTCTTCACGTAGATATGGAGCCCCGCCTTCGCGATGGTCTACGCGATGATAATCGAGCCCGAGGGGGAGAGCCTTTAGGGAATCAGCTTCAGCCTTTGTCAGTTTTCCGGCTTTAAGCATTTGGTCGATTACAACATTTCGGCGTTCAAGCGTGCGTTCTGCATGTCGCAATGGATTGAAGTAGCTCGGATTTTTGAGCATACCCACAAGCATTGCAGCCTCTTCCGCCTTTAATTCTGAAGGCTCTTTATGGAAATATACATTTGCTGCCGTCTTGATTCCCACAGCATTGTTGAGGAAGTCAAAACGGTTGAGATACATGTTTATAATTTCTTCTTTTGTGTAGAAGCGCTCAAGTTTTATAGAAATCATCCATTCAATAGGCTTCTGAAGTGCCCTTTTAAACATATTGGATGATGGACGGGAATAGAGCTGCTTTGCGAGCTGCTGAGTGATAGTGGAGCCGCCTCCCGCAGACTTATTTCCCATCATGAGAGTCTTTACACCGGCGCGTCCGAGAGCGATAAAGTCTATGCCGGAATGGTCGTAATATCGTTCATCTTCAGTCGAGATGAGAGCGTCGATTACGTAAGGAGATACTGTTTTGTAGTCAGAGTTCACCCTGTTGCCCGCTCCTGCGAAATAGCGGCCGAGCTCGGTTGTGCCGTCGGAAGCAATCACAACTGAGGCAAGTTTGTCATGAGGGTCTTCAAGTTCCTCAATAGGTGGCATGTAGCCAATCACCCCGTTGTATATCAAAAGCAGGAATAAGGCAATTATGGCGCCCAGAGAAAGAAACGAAATCCAGAGGAATTTCACAATGCGTCTGTTGCGAATCATCCGCTTGCTTGCCTTCGGGTCAAATTTGAAAGGGTTGGAGCCAAAGTCCCCGGTATTATTACGTTTGTCGGTCATTTCAGATATGTTAATTAAAATCCTTCAATCGAAAGGATAATGAACTCATCCTCGGCCGGACAGCCAAGTGCAGATGCAAAATTACAAAAAAATATCGAAACGACCGCATCCGACACGCGTGTAATAATACGCCAATCGCGATTATTGGCGAATGGCGTTTATCTCGATATAGGTCTCAATATAAGTTTTATGTGAATTATCAGAGCTTTATTTCTGCAATATCCACAATTTTATTCACTATTGCGTAGATAGTCAGACCCGTTGCGGAATGTATTTCCAGTTTTCTCGCGATATTTCTTCTGTGTGTTATAACTGTATGGATTGACAGAAACAGTTTGTCGGCGATTTCTTGGTTTGTAAGTCCTTTCACAACCAATGAAATAATCTCTTTCTCGCGTTGCGACAATGTGTCTTTTCCTTCATGTGCGTCACCGGAGTTCAGGCACAGTTCTTTGAATTTTCGTGATATTGTTTCGGTGTCGTCGATCACCGACACCACCTCGTCATAAAGAGCTGTCGCCTGTTTGCTGAGTTTGCCAATTTCAATTGCCACAATCTTGAAATCCCTGCCTATAAATTCCGCACGAAACTGAGCGGGATGGAACATGCCTCCGAATGTGGGGTTCACAAGAACCACGTCGGGTGTTCTCCCTCTCACACAGTCTGTCAGGTCATCTAATGTTTTAACTTCGATTACGTTGGTCTGAACGCCCGGAAGCCGGCGCAGACACTGAGAGAAACCGGAAGACAGCACCGGCGACACTTCTGCTATGACAATATGGATTTTTTCTTCTTTCAACATGGTTTATAAGGATTAGCAATCCCGGTTAGCAGTTGTGGATTCGCGCTCAAGTCGAACTATTGCAGGCACAAGCAGACAGTCTTCCACAAGGCAATGACTTGTGAGCTCGTCCTCACATCTGTAGATGTCGTAGAGCGCGGCATTCAATAGATTTGTGTCGGCATCCTGGGGGCAATATTTTATAATTATGTTCTTTAGCTCCTTCAGTTTGTAACCCACTTGTTCATGGTGGTCGCTATAGGTGGCAATCTTGAAACTGTCGGTTTTTTCCCCATTGAGAAGAGCTTTGACATATTCAAACACCGTGTGCTCCTCGTGTTCCATATGAATGGTGACCTCTTTGATGTATTCATCAAAAAGTTTTACAATTAGAAATGAAACATCCGATGTTCGCAATTGTATGCCGTCGAGCAGTTTTCTTCTGATGGCAGGAAGACAGTATTCGAGGAAATAGATATGGCTTTGCCGCAAATAATGCATCAGCGCTTCCACCGACACTTCAGGAGTGGAATCGAAATTGGAAAAGCCATCGATCATGAAATTCACTACGGTGAGGAATGTTCTGCAATCCACGCCGTTGTCGGAGCAGACTTCAGTCACTGTTTTGTCGCCGAATCCCAACGGTATTCCGAAACGGCTCATCACTTGGATAAGCTGGTAGTTGTCGGATATGAGCGACACCATTCTGTCGGTTGGCTTATATTTGGGGTTATGTGTCATTTCTGGTTAGAAGTATTAAGCAATACTTCGGTTATTTTTTGAGAGTTTGTTAACGGCTCCGAGGAGCCAGGTGTTTAATCCATTAAAAATCTGAT
>VSPM01000034.1 GCA_009775365.1 Muribaculaceae bacterium | reverse complement strand
AGATTGCCTCCGGAGGCTTTTTTTTATCTCCCCGCCAGCGGGCGCGGCCGGCGTTCCCGGAACGCCGCGCAGGGGAGCATAGGACGATCGGAGGCGTAGCGATGGGGAGGAGAGTCAGGTGGCTGGCATAGGTGCTATATTGGGATTCTATTACTGTTAAGAATTATTTGGGTTATAATATTATATATGCTATTCCGTTTTTTGATTATATGGCATTTTATTGCTGTTCTCCTCGTTATTATATTAATTTTAATTGTTGATATTAGGTCGGCTACCCGATGAATGTTTTGCGTATATTTTCGATTATAATATTTCTTTCCCTTTTCTCTGTTTGGTGTCTTGCTGATAATGTAAAGATTTCAGGAAAGGTGAGAGATAATGAAGATAAGCCCGTTGAGTTTGCGACTGTAAGAATCGCAGGCACTGCCGTGGGTACAAACTCTGACTTGCAAGGCATGTATTCATTGTCTGTCGCTTCAAAAGATACTATTGATGTTGTGTTCAGCTGTATCGGTTTCAAGACAGTAAGTCATAAGTTAATTAATCCGGAAGGTGATTTGACGCTCAATGTGCGTCTTTACCCGGCAGATATAGAGCTGCAGGAAGTGGAAGTCACCGGATTCAGAAATAATATAAACGGAATGCAGAGTTTCGATACAGAGTCATTTAAACTTTCGCCTGATGTGTCCGGCGGTAGTGTCGAAGCTATGATCACAACAATGCCGGGAGTGAATTCGTCGAATGAAATGAGTTCTCAGTATTCTGTGAGAGGCGGTTCGTTTGATGAGAAT
The DNA here is from genome assembly GCA_009775365.1 of Muribaculaceae bacterium. Classification (GTDB taxonomy): domain Bacteria; phylum Bacteroidota; class Bacteroidia; order Bacteroidales; family Muribaculaceae; genus Lepagella. Next base: position 26,951 of record VSPM01000034.1, on the reverse strand, counting down.
TCTGTCTATATCAATGGTGTTGAAATTTATAGGCCGCAACTTGTAAGGAGCGGCCAGCAAGAGGGATTGAGTATTATCAATCCGGATCTTGTCGGAAATATTAAATTTTCGAGCGGCGGCTTTCCTGCGCGTTATGCTGATAAAATGTCGTCTGTGCTTGATATAACATATCGTGAACCGGAGGCTTTTGAAGGAGCGGTAGCGCTGAGTCTTATGGGCGGTTCGCTTTCATTGGGCACTAATTCTGGTAAGTTTTCTCAGATTCATGGTTTAAGGCTTAAAAAGAATAATTCGTTGCTGTCTTCTCTCGAAACGAGAGGAGAGTATGATCCTCTATATTTCGATTATCAGACAAATATTACATACAAGCCAAACGACAGATGGTCTGTTAACCTTTTGGGCAATATTTCTATCAACGACTTTAAATTCAAACCGTCAGATCGTGAAACATCTTTTGGCACTGCTTCAGATGTAAAGCAGTTTAAAGTGTATTTCGATGGTGAAGAGAAAGACAAGTTTGAAACTTATTTCGGCACTGTTTCTCTCAATTACAAGCGAAATCGCGCTACAACCTTTTCTCTCTTGTTTTCCGGATTTCTTACTAATGAATTTGTAAGTTATGATATTTCCGGCGAATATTGGCTTGACCAGGCCGGCACAGGTGGCAGCGACGGAATCGGTGGAGAGCTTGGGGTAGGAAAATATATGGAGCATTCGCGCAACAGGCTTAAAGCATCAGTGCTCACAGGAGCGCTAAAAGGAAGCACAGTAGCCGGACGAAATCATCTTTCATATGGAATTGTGTATGCCCATGAGAATTTCAGAGACCGCACAAAAGAGTGGGAATGGCGTGATAGCGCAGGTTATTCACTGCCAACAAAGCCCGACGGTGTGCATCTTGTCTATAATCTTAGCTCAAGGCAAGACATCACCACCAACAGGTTTGCCGTGTTTGCGGAAGATGCCATATATTTTGAGAGTTCAAAGGCATTTATAACACTGAATGCCGGACTCAGAATGTCATATTGGGATTTTAACAAGGAGTTTCTTGTATCGCCGCGCGTGAATGTAAGTTTCACTCCGGTTAATCACAACAACTGGAATTATCGTATAGCTGCAGGCATGTATTATCAATCTCCGTTCTACAAAGAATATCGAGAGGCAGTGGTTGATGATCTCGGCAATTCATATGTGGTTTTAAACAATAATATAAAATCTCCGAGAAGTATCCATGTAGTGCTTGGCACGGATTACACCTTCCGTGCGATGAACCGTCCTTTTAAAGTCACCGGTGAGGTATATTACAAGAATCTTTCAAATTTCATATCATATGAATATGATAATTTGAAAGTGACTTATTCCGGGGTGAATGATTCAAAGGGATATATTATGGGGCTTGATTTCAAGTTGTTCGGGCAGTTTGTGCCCGGCTCCGACTCTTGGGTGTCGTTTTCACTTATGAAGACGAGCCAGAATCTAAATGGCAAAAGTGTGCCGCTTCCAAGCGATCAGAGATACTCGCTGGGATTATATTTCACCGACTATTTCCCGAAATTCCCAAAAATAAAGTTCAGTCTAAGAGGAGTTTTTTCCGACGGACTCACAATGACAGCTCCTCGTGTCAGCAGAGATGTGGCATATTTCCGTTCACCCTCATATAAAAGAGTAGACATCGGAGTGTCATATCAGTTGATTGGCGCTCCGCAAGAAGGGGTGGTGAAGCGAGATTTCAGACGTCATTTCAAGAGCCTCACACTTGGCCTTGACCTTTTCAATCTGTTTGACATATCAAATGTGAGCAGTTATTATTGGGTGACTGATGTCAACAACATTCAATATGCCGTCCCGAATTATCTGACACGGAGACAGGTGAACTTCCGTATATCTGCGGAGTTTTAGTAACTGGATAAATTTTGCGCCGATGCCTGTGGCTTGATAACAGTCATCGGCGCTTTTCGTTACCCCACGGTTATAACTTCCATAGAGAAATCAGAAAGAGATGCATGCCGCTTCAGCAGATCTTGAATCATTGATGCTGTGTCGCTGATCGGCAGTTCCTCCCCATAGACATTTACGAGCATCAGGAGGTTAGTGGTATCAGAGGTTAGTTTAGTGCGCTCTTCATCGCTTGTGGGGGTGCCGATTCCTCCCAATGAATCGCGATATACCGGAAGTCCCTCTATGTTGAGGGGGCCTCTTCCTATTCCGTTAAATATATCATCGTGTGTGCCTGCATCGAGAATGAGCGAATCTCCCTGAATCTTATCAGCATCGAAGCCGCCAATGCTGTAGCCGGAAGCGATGGAGACAAGATTGATCACGTCGATGAGTGTTGTGAGCCGGTAAATTCCCTTGCTGTTCACAATTCTTCTGCAAAGGGCTTCAGCCGACGGCCTGTAGCGGTTGGGGTCTTTGCCCAGGGCTTTGTAAGCCCTTCTTGTAGCGGCTATGCCTTCGCGTTTGTTTATCTCCGACAATTCATACGAATCACTTATCCTGCGGCATTCCTTTTCAATCTCTTCCCAAAGGAGATCGGAAGTAGGCGAATTATCGACCGTTGCCTCAATATGGATGACTTTCAGCGATGGCGCCGCCTTTTTAATTTTTTCTGAGAACAATATCTTTTTCATGAAGTGGTAACTTTGAGGCGAATATACACATAATTTATTAAAAAAGGAACATAGTGGCTATATTTCTGAAAAAAGTTTTGTAATTTCGCATTTCACAAAATCGACAAAGAAGAATTATAAAGAAATGGCACAGAAACCATCAATCCCAAAAGGCACGCGCGATTTCTCTCCGATAGAGATGGCGCGTCGCAATTATATTTTCGACACAATAAAGAGTGTTTTCCGCCTTTTTGGCTATCAGCAGATTGAGACCCCGGCAATGGAGAATCTGTCTACACTCATGGGTAAATATGGGGAAGAAGGCGACAAACTTCTTTTCAAGATCCTTAATTCCGGAGATTTCCTCAAAAATGTTGACGATGCAGAGATAACAGAGAGAAACCTTGTAAGGCTCACCAACAAGATGTGTGAGAAGGGTCTTCGCTATGACCTTACCGTGCCTTTTGCACGCTTTGTGGTTCAAAATCGCAATCAGATTCAGATGCCGTTCAAGCGTTATCAGATTCAGCCCGTATGGCGCGCCGACCGCCCTCAGAAAGGTCGTTACAGAGAGTTTTATCAGTGTGACGCCGATGTGGTTGGGAGCGACTCACTATGGAACGAGATAGAGTTGCTGTCGATGATTGACATGGTTTTCGATCGCCTCAATGTGAGGGTTGCCATAAAGATAAACAACCGTAAAATCCTTTCGGGCATCGCCGAGATAATCGGGGAGGCCGACAAAATTGTCGACATAACAGTGGCAATCGATAAAATCGACAAAATCGGCATAGACAGCGTGAATGATGAACTTCGCTCCAAGGGCCTCTCAGATGACGCGATAGAGAGACTTCGTCCGCTGCTGGAGATGAGCGGCAGCAACGCAGAGAAGATAGAGACCTTGTCGCAGCTTCTTGCATCGTCAGAAGTAGGCTTGAAGGGAGTTGAGGAACTTCGCACTGTGGTTTGCGGCATAGATTCGCTTGGACATAAATGTGATGTAGAGATAGATGTTTCGCTTGCACGAGGGCTGAACTATTACACCGGCACAATCATTGAGGTGAAATCGCTCGATGTTCAGATTGGCAGCATCACGGGCGGCGGGCGTTATGACAATCTTACCGGAGTTTTCGGAATGCCCGGTCTTTCAGGAGTGGGAATATCCTTCGGCGCCGACAGAATTTATGATGTGCTCAATCAGCTGGAACTTTATCCTGAAAGCATCAGCGAGAGCGTGAAAGTGCTGTTCGTGAATTTCGGTGAAAGAGAGGCCGCCGCGTCTGCTGGCATTGTTAAGCTGCTTCGCGAGCATGGGGTGTCAGCAGAGCTTTATCCCGACTGTGCGAAAATGAAGAAGCAGATGGGTTATGCCGACTCTGAAAGCATACCATATGTGGCTATCATTGGAGAGAGTGAGATAGAGGAAGGCACGATAAATTTGAAAGACATGGTCAACGGCACTCAGGAGAAGCTCTCCGCAGAGGCACTTGTGGAAAAAATAAAAAATGCCTGAGCAATGATTTCCAAGCAGCAGTTTCTTATGTGGCAGCCGGCTGCGCCGCAAGAGAAGTCTACCGACACCTATTATCTGTCACTCGCCAACAGGCTTGCAGCGATAGCCAAAGATAAAGGGCTTTTCCCGCATTATCCGGAGAAGGCTGTGGAGCGTGCGGCCCTTGCCCTTGTGGGGTACTATCAGGATGTCATATGCGATGCAGGTGTGTGGCGTTCATTTATTTCAGAAAACAGAAGGTTGTATGGCTTTACAGTGCCTTTCTATGACGACGGCGGAGACTATCTCGATTATGAACTTAATCAGATAGACGTCAGGTTTATGGTGTGGTATTCACTTTCCATGAATTATGAGAGCAGAAGGGTGTGGAATCCTATGGATTCTGAAATAACAGAGGGTGCGGATGAATGGTGGCGCGTGCTTGACGAGGCATATGACGAGTCGCCCATGCCGGAGGATTATCGGCTCACCCATGAGCTTGAGGTTCATGCAGAGGAGGATTCTGACGCTATTCTCAAGTTAGGAAACTGGCTATTCATGCATTGCTATCTTATGACTCCTGCCTATGCCCTTACACTTGCTGAAATTGCTTCCGAGTTTGACTTGAGCAAAGAGGACGGACTGATTGCTTTTCAGAAGAGGATGGAGCAGTCGATGGTTGAAGACCCTACCGGCCCGCTTGCTTTGTATGTGCGCGAATGGCTCTATCTCATGATAGAGGGTAAGATGCCTTCTGTTGCCAATCGGTCGGCGTCTGCAGGCGAACATAAGTATTACACTTCTTTCACCAAGGCCACAAATGGAGAGATTATAAAATTCTTTGGGAATTATCAGGAACTTAACAGTTTCTTTATTGATGCGCTTGGATGGGAGAAAGGAGAGGAACACCTTTCCCAGTTGAAAAAGGGTAATGATTTCATTCTTATGGTTAACAGGGAGAAAGGGATGTTGCTGGCTCACGACATTGCAAAGTGTATTGCTCATCCTCTTAACCCCTATTATGATAAGAGATATGCGAGCGAGCATGCCATAGAACTGCTAACCGATAGGGGCTGCTGCCCGGGCGATTTATTGCGATATGTGTGCGAGAACGGATGGCTCCCTGATGCCCGCTTTGAAAATTCTGATGATTCACAGCTTGTGTCAGACAACTGGGACTTCATAGCCCGTTGCTATCTTCAGCAGTATTATCGCGGAGATTGAATCGGGAATTACAGAAGACTGTGTATAGAATATCACGCTCCGCGTGTGCCTCAGACTTAGTTAAGAGTTGGCGCCTGCGGAGCGTGTTGCTGTTTTTATTATTGCTATCGAATGGCGCACGCGAAGTGCGCTGCTACATAGGTTTAAAATTTGTTTTTGCAGAATATGCTGTCGAATTTGAGCTTTATGATGCCAAAGACAGCCTCTCCGAAAATAGAGCCGTTCATTTTAGATGTGCCTAATCTGCGGTTTATGAATATGATGGGGAGTTCCACCACTTTAAAACCTTTCACAATGGCCTTGAACTTCATTTCAATCTGGAATGCGTAGCCCTTAAACTCTATCCCGTCGAGATTAATGGCTTCAAGCACTCTCCGGCGATAACACACAAACCCTGCGGTGGAGTCGCGAAGTTTCATCCGAGTGATTAATCTTACATATGCAGATGCGAAATAAGACATCAACACTCTTCCCATCGGCCAGTTCACAACGTTTACCCCTGTGATGTATCTTGAACCTATAGTGACATCGGCCGCATTGTCTTTACAGTTGTGATACAGGCGTGTAAGGTCGTCGGGATTGTGAGAGAAATCAGCATCCATTTCGATTACATAGGCATAATCTTTTGCAAGCGCCCATTTGAAACCATGTATATAAGCAGTGCCGAGCCCAAGTTTCCCGGCTCTTTTTTCAAGAAAAACACGTCCGGGATATTGTTCAGATAGTTTCTCAACGGCAGCAGCTGTGCCGTCGGGAGAACTATCGTCGATAACCAGCACATCGAATCCGTCGGGATATTTCATCACGGTCTCGATTATGTTGGAGATGTTTTCAATCTCGTTATAAGTGGGTATGATAACAAGTACGTCGCTCATTTTTTATCGCATTATCGTGCAAAGTTAATCATAATCTTTTAAAGAAGAGGCATTGTATTTGCTTTTTTGCAAGCGATTGCCTGTAATTCGACTAAGGCCCCGATTCTTGTGAAACGGGGTCTTAGTCATTATAAAATATGATGAGGCTAAAATATGATATTATATTTCTTTAGAATCTCTTTGGGGTGATATGACTCTTTTGCCATCCTCAATCCGATGTCGCCTGCATCATCTTCGCGGTTTATATATAGTATCTCGGGATGCTTTTCGGTCTGATACTTGGCAAACATATAATTTATCATCTCGTAGCTGCCGATAACAGCTCTTGTGGCCTTCTCCACATGAATGAAAAGAGTGTCGCCCTTTCTGTCGCCAATAGTGTACGCCGCCACTTTCCCGTCGGCATACAAAATCATTCCCTCGAGGTTTTTGTCGCCACACTTAATCATGTCTATGAGGAAACGAGACAAGACTCTTTCTGCTTCAGCCATTTCGGTTGAGTCGCCCTCTTTGTCGAACACATCCATGAAGGCCATTGCATCCTCTGAGTTTTCAGGCGTAAGCGCTACCGCCTTCCAGTCTGAATAGCGAGCAACAAACTGGTTGACGTGATTACGTTTTTTGCTCATCTTTTTCCCTTTCAAAGTGGCAAGCGGGGAAGCGTCATAAAGATAGTCTCCCCAGTCGGCAAGTTCCTCCACCATCGACGGCGAAAGAGCCTTCATGTCGCCGAGGGCATATTCCGGCACGGCAGAAAACTCCAGGTCGATGTTATGGAAATCGCAATATTCCTTCAACAACTTTATGGATTCATAAAGCGGCAATTTCCCGACAGGGAGTGAGAACGCCGGCTTTGACAGGTCGTTCTCTACGGCGCCCTTAATGAAAAGAGTTTCATTGCATATGGAATATTCGTAATTAAAATAGTCCACCCACATCAAAACTCCTCCGTAAGAAAAATCTGTGGTGCGTCCGGGTTCAGATTGAAGGTATTTCCATATTTCAGGCATGTCTTGCGGAGTGATTTTTTTGAAATCGCCTAAGCGCGGCTTCTCTGAGTTGCAGTTTCGCTGGCAACGTGTCTTTTGAGCCATGCGTAGCAGAGCCTCCATATTGTCGCCGGTGTATGTAGATGGTGAGAAATTCCAATTACTTTCCATAATATTTCTTATAGGTTCGGCAGCATGGCTTTAAGCCACGATGGCCGCATTGTTAAATTTTTCACTATTATAAACGTTTTAAGAGGCATAAAGTATTAAACAAGTTAAATAAAGTTGATTAAAGGATAATTTTTGCTGATGGGCCCGCAATATGGCTCGGGTTGTGATGGCTTGTATAAGTGATTTATAATGAAGGCCAGACGGAGACAGACGCGCTGTTGGTGACACAAAATCTGTTACTATAATCCAAAACATTGGTAAAAGCGTTATATAAATATATAGAGATTCTTTTCTCATTTTTCATAGAATGTGGGGAGGCAATATTTAGATGTGATATGAAAACCAATTAAAATTTTACCAATTGATGGAAACAACAGTATTTCTTCAGGGCAACCCTATGCATATTGCAGGCAATCTGCCGGAGGCAGGTGGCGAAGCTCCTTTGTTTGCCTTGACAAACAAAGACCTTACAGATATAAATCTTCATGATTTCAAAGGTAAGAGGGTTGTGCTTAACATATTTCCGAGCGTCGACACCGATGTTTGTGCGGCTTCTGTGAGGAGGTTTAATAAAGAAGCATCCTCGATGGATAACACAGTGGTGATATGCGTATCGAAAGACCTCCCTTTTGCTTTGGGACGTTTTTGTGCCGCCAACGACATTGAGAATGTCTACACCGTGTCCGGATTCAGAAGTGATTTTGGCGAGGAATATGGCGTGGAGCTTGTAGACGGCCCGATGCGCGGTCTTTATGCTCGTTGCCTTGTGGTGATTGATGAAAACGGCAAAGTGATGGGCACAAGTCTTTGCGAGCAAATCACAAATGAGCCTGATTATGAGTTTGCCAAGAAACTTTTAGCAAAGTAGACCGGCAAATATTAAGTAGCAATGATTATAATTCAAAAGGGTAATAAATCTAAGATTTATTACCCTTTTGTGATTCGTGCAGGATTCAAACCTGCAACCTTCTGATCCGTAGTCAGATGCTCTATTCAGTTGAGCTAACGAACCATTTTGTTTCAGTGCAAATGTTTCTCATTTGCGAGTGCAAAATTACTATTTTTTTTCTGAAACCACAAATTTTTTTTGAATAATATTTTCAAAAAAATAGGGTTACTTTTGCAGTGCCTGTGATTTTTGGAATTGGAGGCGTTGATTTGCAGATTGTTATGCTTCCGCCTAACACTTCGCTCCATTTCCCTGTGATTCTGTTTTGAATCGATGCAGCCACTGTCTCAAGCAATTTTCTGGGATGATTCATTTCTTCTTCAACAATTCCGTATAGCTCGGCATAAGAAATTGTGGCCGACAAATCATCATCCATGACATTTTCAGAGAAGGGGATGCGCACGGTCAAGGTGACAGAAAAGTCGTTGCCGACCTTATTTTCCTGGCTGAACACGCCATGGTGTGCATGAAAATGAAGGTCGGCAAGTGATATTTCAAATTCTTTCATGTGAATTTGCTGAAATGTAGTTATGAGGGTATTTGCCCGATTGTGTTTAACATTCCACAGGAATTTTTTCTACTCTGCGCTGGTGGCGCCCCCCCTCGAAGTTTGCTTCGAGATAGGCATCAACAATTTTTTTTGCATTGTCGGAGTCGATAAATCTTGCAGGCATCACAAGGAAGTTGGCATCGTTATGCTGGCGGGCGAGAGCAGCCAGCTCAGGCAACCAGCAGAGGGCGGCGCGTATTTTCTGATGCTTGTTTAGGGTGATCTGTATTCCATTGCCGGAGCCGCACATTGCCACTCCGAAATCGCAGTCGCCGTTTTCAACTGCACGTGCAGCCGGGTGAGCAAAGTCTGCGTAGTCGCAAGAGTCGGGTGAGAAGGTTCCGAAATCTAACACCTCATACCCCTTTTCTTCAAGATAAGGTTTAATTATCTGTTTTAGGTCGAAGCCAGCATGGTCGGATGCCATTGCAATTTTTGTCATAATGATGGTCAGTTAAATATAGTTAGGTTAACAGATGTGTGTGTCAACTTTTAAGTTGTGTCTGATTGTTTTCGATGAAAGAGTCTCTATCTTCCGCTTTAAGAGAAGGCGAAGATTCAGAAGAGTCTGTTTTCTGAAATTTAGAAGCTCCTCCACTGAAAATCTTGCTTGTGAAGGCGAATCTCACAAGCAGGTAATTCACCGGTATGCAAATTGCCATAGCAGGAAGAAGAGCAAGTGTCATTCCTACAATCTGTTGGAAAATGGCCACCAGTCCTGTTTGAAGCCCCATGTTGAATAGATGGCTCAAAGTGAATCCAAGACCTTTTTTTGCATTAGGGCGTGTGTGGAATGTGAAATAGCTGGAGAGGAAAAAATTCACGATGAAACTTAAAGCATAGCTTATCATCGACGACGGCACCGCCTTCACTCCCACGACGTGCACAAACACGACATAGAAACCATATTGCAGCACTGTGGCCAAAGCTCCGACAAGCCCGAATCTTATGATTTCAGAAAAACGGCTGTTGCTGTTTATAATTTTCTTAAGATTCATTGCTATGCGTCTGGATTATTGACATTGGCCGAATCGCAATCTTTGGCGAACTGTGTGTTTATTCCCTCAATAAAATCGAGAAGATCAGACTTGCCTGTGCCCTTTTCGGAAGAGGTTATAAACACGGGGGGAAGTTCCTCCCACTTTTTTAATAACTCCTTTTTATAATCCTCTACTTTAGTCTTACATGCATTCACTCCGAGTTTGTCTGCTTTTGTGAACACAATGGCAAACGGCACTTGGTTCTCACCGAGCCAGTCAAAGAATTGCATGTCGATTTTTTGAGGCTCATGCCTGATGTCGATAAGCACAAACAAGAGAGTCATCTGCGCCCTGTCAAGAATATAGTTTTCAATCATGCGCTGAAACTCTTCTCTCTGATTTTTTCCACGCGAGGCATAGCCATAGCCCGGAAGGTCTACAATATAGAAACTCCCGTCGTTGATTTTGAAATGGTTTATTAAAAGAGTTTTGCCCGGCTTTTGGGAAGTCTTGGCCAGTCCCTTTTTTGTCAGCATGTTTATCAGAGAGGATTTACCTACATTGGACCTTCCGATAAATGCGTATTCCGGCACATTGGTGTCAGGGCATTGCTCTACTTTTGCGCTGCTTATCTCGTATTTGGCATTTCTTATCTCCATAAGTGCAAAGTTAATAATTTTTCATTAAAACTCGCATTAACATCTCAAAAAATGTTAACATAGAGGATTGACAGAGGGGATTACAAAGGGATGCAGGGGAGAGGAGGCTTGCATAATGACAGCGGCCATGAGGCAATACGCCCATGGCCGCTTAAATGTTTCTGCCGGAATATTATGTGCTCTCGTCTGATGCCGGTGTCAGAACACCAGGCTGTGTATGATCTGTAGAGCACGTTCCGTGCGCTCCGGAGAGACTATGAATGTTATAGTGGTGTCGGAGGCTCCTGTTGATGTAGCTTCCACCTTGATTCCGTCGCGATGCAACGAATGCCTGATTCTTTCTGCCAGCCTTTTCTTGTTTTTCATGTCTTCTCCCACAACAGCAATCGTGGTGAGAGAATTTCTCATGAGAGGAGTCTCTATCGAGCGCTTCGACAATTCGGGGGCAAATTCTGATTTTATGAGGTCCATAGCAATTTCTGCATCGTTGTCAGACACCATAAAAGAGAATTCGTTGTTTCTTTCAGGAACAATTGTGACAATAAATAACTTGATTCCCTGCTTGGCAACGGCATTGAACGTGCGGGTCTGGACTTCGGCGATGTCGCTGCCCGGAGTGGCCCGGAGTGAGAAAATAGTAGTGTTTCGGAGCGAAGAAACCCCTTTCATCGGGAAGTCGGATTCAAGACGAGTGTCGGTTACAAGAGTGCCCGGCGCAGTTGGGTTGAAAGTGTTGAGGATTTTAATGGGGATGTTTTTATGAAACACCGGATATATTGTGGGCGGATATATCACTTTTGCTCCGAATGTGCAAAGCTCCATGCTTTCGATAAAAGTCATATGAGGCACTACCTTCGCCTCCGGGATTATGCGGGGGTCGGCAGTCATAAAGCCGTCGACGTCTGTCCATATTTCCAGGACTTCCGCTTCCATGGCGGCAGCGATGAGTGCGCCGGTGAAGTCGCTTCCACCTCTTCCGAGAGTGGTGATTTCACCTGAGTCTTTGTCAGTGGCAATGAATCCCGGCACAATTGCCTTGTTGAAAGGGGTTTGAAACTCCTCGATAACCAGTTGGGTGGTAAGTTTCTGGTCGGCGATGTTTTTGTCAAACCATTTCTCTGTCTTTATGAAATTCAGAGAGTCGCGTCGTTCTGCGCCATCAATCATGGCCGCCACAATCACCGACGACATTCTCTCCCCGAAGCTCACTATTACGTCGAGCGTTTTTGCAGGAAGGTCTTTTATGAGAGATAGTCCGTCGTAGATTCTTTTCAGTTCGTTAAGCAGCAGGCTCACTTCTTTTATCACCTCCGGGCGTTTGTCTTCAGGCACTACGTTTGAGATGATATGGAAATGGCGCGATGAGATGGCCTCCATTTCATCGCGATAGGCGGGGTCAGCCTCAGCCGCCATATTGGCGGTGGCTATGAGTTTGTCGGTGAGGCCGCCAAGGGCAGAGACCACCACCACCGCGGGGGCGTCGATGCCCTCCACTATAGATTTCACATTGAGCAGGCTTTCGACAGTTCCCACTGAAGTGCCTCCGAATTTCAATACTTTCATTTAATACAGATGATTAGTGATAAAAATCCCGTCAAGGATTGTTCTAATCTTAGAAGATTATTATGCGATTGCCAAAATAAATCATAATATTTGGCCGTCTACTTATAATAATTGAATAATGCAGAATTAGTTTGAAGCGAAATAAAGATGGATATCCACAATCTGTTATATAATCAGGATGCCTCCGGCATCAATCCGCGTGCGGGAAGCCTTTTGGTGGCAGATCCGATGATGGAAGAGATATATTTCTCCCGGTCGGCTGTGCTCGTTTTAGACGAGTCGTCGGATGGCGGACATCTGGGAATAACTCTCAACAAAGGCACCAACATCACTTTGCATGATCTTATACCCGATTGTCAGAGAGGGGGAGAGGTGCCCGTGTTTTGCGGAGGTCCTGTTGACATGGAGAGGCTGTTCCTTCTCCATTCACTCGGCGCTGTGTTTCCGGGAGCGTCAGAAGTGATACCGGGTGTGTTTGTCGGAGGTAATGTCGACGATATAATCAGCTATCTTGAAGACGGGGGGCAGATAGAAGGGAATCTCCGTTTTTTCCTTGGCTACAGCGGCTGGACAAAAGGGCAGCTGCAGGCGGAGATCGCTCGTCATTCCTGGGCTGTAAACAACCATCCCGATGGCAAAAAATTGCTTACCGGAGAGGGGAATGAGTTTTGGCGCAGAGAGGTTATGAACCTTGGCGACTCCTATCGCAGCTGGCTCATGGTGCCGCCTGACCCATCGTATAACTGACTATTCTTTCTGTCGGCGTGCCAAAGCAAGATGTCGGGTGAACGTATGTTGCCCGGCAGAGCCTGCATGGATGGCCGGCATTGAGATTATTCCGCTTTAAGGAGTTTTGTAAACAAGAGCATGTCGGAATATTTTCCGTCCGGCGTGCTAAGCCATTCTTCGAGCCTGCCCCGGCATGTGAATCCGAGGTCAGTGAAAAGTTTTTCAGAAATGGGATGCCCCTTTTCAATCTTAGCTCCGAGCTGATGCAGATGGAGAGTGTTGTGGGCGTAGCCGGCCACAAGGCGTATTGCCTCTTCGGCATATCCTTTACAGCGTTGCCCTTTGCATATATAAATGCCGATAAAAGCACGCAAGTGGCGTTGCGACACTTCATATAGGTCGATTACGCCTACAGGGGTGTTGGAGTCTTCTTCCACAATGAGAAGGCGAAGCTGCCCTGCAGAGAAAGGGTCGGCGTCATAAGTGAGGGCATATTCGCGAAGCACCTTTCTGGAGAGCGGAGCCACGGTGTCGCTATATCGCCATGCCTCGGCATCGTTTTCAACTTCATATAAGAAATCGGCATCGCTTGGTTCGAGGGCGCGAAGATGCAGCCTGGAGGAATGTAGCATATTGTATGATGTTTGTTTGTGAGCGTGATAAGAAGGAGAGGTTATGTAATCTTAATTTATCGTTTGGGGAAAGAATCGGAAAACAGCACACGATTCTGAATTGACTTTCCGAGTGTGAGCTCGTCGGTGTATTCAAGTTCATTGCCAATGCTCAGTCCTCGCGCCAACATTGTGACTCTCACAGGGAGTTCCGAAAGTTTTCGATAAATATAGAAGTTTGTTGTGTCGCCCTCTATTGTAGGGCTCAGGGCGAGTATAACTTCCTCGATGTTCTCTTCGGCCACTCTCTTTATCAGGCTGTCGATTTCGAGGTCGGAGGGGCTTATCCCGTCAAGCGGCGAGATCACGCCTCCCAGCACATGATAAAGCCCGTTGTGCTGATGTGTGGATTCGATAGTGATAACGTCTTTCACATTTTCCACTACACACACTGTCGACGCGTCTCTTCTTGAATCGCCGCATATCGGGCAAATATCTTGCTCGCTAATGTTGTGGCATCGGGAGCAATAGCAGATGTTTTTGCGCATTGATATAATCGATTCTCCAAGAGCCAGGGCTTCGTTCTCGTCTCGGCGCAGAAGGTGAAGAGCCAGCCTGAGTGCTGTTTTTCTTCCAATGCCGGGAAGTTTTGACAACTCCGACACCGCATTTTCAAGCAAAGATGAGTTGAACGACTGAATCATGATGCAAAGTTACAAAATTGTCGGCACGCCACAATCAAAAATGATATTAAAGTTGGATAAAAATGAGGGGTGCGGTTCTAACTGGAACTGCATCTTTATTTTTGTGTCATGACTAAAGTCGTGTGTGAATAAGAGATAGTGTTTAATGTGGCGTATAATTCGGAGGCTGTCTGCAATAAAAAATGTGACAGTTGGATAAAAGAGAGGAAATAGTTAGATTTGCATAAATTTTTGAAAATATGATAGACTATGTTTACGGCCCTTTGGCCGAGCTCACGCCCACTGTTGCGGTAGTTGATTGCGGAGGGGTAGGATATGAAGTTAATATCACATTGATAGACTATGCTTCGCTCAATGGCTCTATGGGGAGTGAAAGGGTGAAACTATTTGTGCATGAGGCTATCCGAGAAGATGCACATCTGCTATATGGATTTCTCACAAAGCGTAGCCGCGAACTTTTCCGGCTTTTGATAGGAGTAAGCGGCGTGGGGCCCAATACAGGGCGCCTGATATTGTCGTCGCTCACTTGCGACCAGCTTGAAAGTGCAATATCTGCCGGGCAGGAAGCTGCATTGAAAGGGGTAAAAGGAATCGGGGGAAAGACAGCACAACGCATAATTGTGGATTTGAAAGATAAAATAAAACCTGCCTCCGGGGCGTTAATTGATAGTGTGCCCACGGCGGGTGAGGCTTATGACGATTCGATGGCCGCTCTTGTTATGCTTGGATTCACAGCGCAACAGAGCCAGAAGGTGTTGAAGAAGATATTTGCATCCGACCCTGCCTTGAGCACAGAGAAAGCGATAAAGCTTGCTTTGAAGATGCTCTGAGATGATTTTTCGGAAAACAGCCTTACGAAATATGATGAAACTGCTCCCGGCTCCGATAGTGGCGCTGGCAGCCACTTTTATGAGCGTAGGTCAGTATAAGAAAAGCGAGCTCCCTCCTCCGCCTCCTCCGGTGCCGGAATACCTTGACGGCACAGCAATTCCCGACAGCATTCTGCTCCCTTCTCCCGTGCAGGCCACGCTCCCGACGGAGTATGAGGATTATATCGGGCGTGAATACGCAGCCGACCTCTCAGACCCGTCGAACATAAAGACCGAGGCTGTGTTTGATCCGGAGACCGGTATGTTTGTGCTCAGAACGCGCCTGGGAGACAGAGACATCATAACACCATATATGATGACTCCCGAGCAATATAACAATATGGTGACCAGGCGCGACATGTTCGGCTATTTCCAGCAAAGGAATGCAGAAGTGTTTGAGAGCAAGGACAAGGAGGCTTTCAATATCCTTGATATGAATTTTGCTCTCGGGCCGCTTGAAAAAGTGTTTGGCCCGGGTGGAGTCAGGCTTACCACTCAAGGCTCCATTCAATTGTCGATGGGCATAAAGAGCAATAAGACCGATAACCCGGCTTTGTCTTTACGTTCCCGTAGAAAGACTTTTTTTAATTTCGACCAGAAGATTCAGGCCACAATCGCAGCCTCAGTCGGTGATAAACTTAAATTCAACATGAGTTACAACACCGACGCTACGTTCGATTTCGATTCTAAGAACCTCAAATTGAATTATGAGGGAAAAGAGGATGAAATTATAAAGAATATTGAGGCCGGCAATGTGAGCATGACCACGGGTTCGAGCCTTATAAGGGGAGGCACTTCTTTGTTTGGCCTGAAGACTAAACTTCAATTCGGCAAACTCACGCTCACGGGCCTTGTGAGCCAGCAGAACAGCGAGTCGAAGACCGTCAACACACAGGGAGGCGTGCAGACCACCAGCTTCTCTCTGAAAGCCGATGAGTATGATGCCAACAGGCATTTCTTCCTGTCGCAGTATTTCTACGACAACTATGACCAGTTCGCGTCCAAGCTTCCTCACGTGTCGTCGGGAATAAACATCACGCGCATTGAGGTGTGGATCACCAATAAGAACAGCAACTACGATGAATCTCGAAATTTTGTCGGGTTTATGGATCTTGGTGAAAACACACGTCTTGCGAACGACTATTGGGTGCCTGACATGTCGTTTTATAATCCCTCGAACCAGTCGAACAACCTGCTTGATGTGTTGAAAACAGAATATCCTGATGCGCGCGACATAAATCAGGTCACACAGGCGCTCAGCCCGTTGCAGGCATACGGCATAACAGGCGGCCGTGACTTTGAGAAAGTTGAGAGCGCAAGGCTGTTGAAATCTTCGGAATATTCTCTCAATTCGACACTCGGCTATATCTCGCTGAAATCAGCACTGAACACCGATGAGGTTCTCGCAGTGGCGTTTGAATACACATATCAGGGGAAGGTGTATCAGGTTGGCGAGTTTTCAAGCGACGTCACATCCACTTCGCAATGCCTTTATCTGAAGATGCTCCGAGGCACTACTGTCTCGCCGCATTTGCCCATGTGGAAACTGATGATGAAAAACGTCTATTCGCTCGGAGCATACCAGCTGCAGAAAAAGAATTTCAAACTGAATATAAAATATCTGAGCGACACCACCGGAATGGAGATTAATTATCTTCCGGTGGGTGAAATCGCTAACAAGCCGCTTTTGCAGGTGATGAATCTTGACCGGATAGACTCCAATCAGGAATCTAATCCCGACGGTTTTTTTGACTATGTGGAGGGGTACACCGTGCAGCCTACCACAGGTCGCATCATCTTTCCGGTAGCGGAGCCGTTCGGCTCTAATCTTGAGCGAAAGATAGGGAACCCGGCAATAGCGGAGCCATATGTGTATAAGGAGCTTTATGACTCCACGCTTGTTGTGGCCAGACAGTTTGCCGACAAGAACAAGTTCTCGCTTGTTGGCGAATATCAGGCATCGAATGGAGCGCAGATTCGCCTTAATGCCATGAATGTTCCCAGAGGGTCGGTGGTGGTGACCGCCGGCGGCGTGGTGCTCACCGAAAACAGCGACTATACAGTAGACTACAGCATGGGTATAGTCACTATTACGAACCAAAGTATTATCGATTCAGGCACAAACGTAAGTGTTACTCTTGAGAATCAGTCACTTTTCAGTATGCAGCGAAAGACTCTTCTCGGTCTTGACGCTCAATATCGTTTCAATAAAGATTTCACGTTGGGTGGAACTATTCTCCATTTCTCTGAAAAGTCGCTGACTGAAAAAGTTAACATCGGCGATGAGGTGATTAACAACACGATGTGGGGTTTGAATCTGAGCTATAATAAGGAATTCATGTGGCTCACCAATCTGTTTAACAAGGTTCCTACAATCAATGCGGTCTCACCTTCCCGACTCAGCCTTAACGCCGAGTTTGCTCAGCTTGTGCCGCATAAGCAGAAGACCGGCACTGCCAAAGGATCATCTTATATCGATGATTTTGAGAGCACGCAGATAGGCATAGACTTGCGCAATCCGTATTCATGGTTTCTTGCCTCCACGCCTTATGAGCCGGGGCCGGACGCTTTGTTCCCGGAAGCCCAGCTCTCTAATGATGTGGCATATGGAAAGAATCGCGCATTGCTTGCCTGGAACTATATCGACAGGATGTGGACTCAGAAAAACTCTTCAATGCTCCCCGGCTATCTGCGCAATGACCTCGAGCAGCTCTCCAATCCATATGTGAGAGAGGTGAGAGTAGACGAAATTTATCCTGGTCGAGACCTTATTGCCGGAGAATCCAACTACATACAGACCTTGAACCTGTCTTTCTATCCTCGAGAGAGAGGCCCTTACAACCTCGATGCTGAAGATATTGACGAAAACGGCAATCTGCTTTATCCCGAAAAAAGATGGGGCGGAATTATGCGAAAGATGGACAATGCCAACTTCGAGAGCTCCAATGTGGAGTATCTTCAGTTCTGGCTCCTTGACCCATTCCTTGATGAAAATAATCACAACACCGAAGGTGGCGACCTTTATTTTAATTTTGGAGAAATAAGCGAGGATATTCTAAAAGACGGCATGAAGAGCTATGAGAACGGCATTCCTATCGATGGCGACGAGCAGTTCATGGCCGAAACAAACTGGGGGCGTGTGTCGACTCAGAATTCACTGACATATGCGTTTGAGAATGCCGAGAATGCCCGGCCAATGCAAGATGTCGGCCTTGACGGGCTTCCTAATGACGATGAATTTTCGTTTGGCTCCTATGCCGAATATCTCAACAAACTTCGCAGCAAGCTCTCTTCATCTGTCATTGCGGAGATGCAGGATGATCCGTTCTCGGCCATGAACGACCCTGCCGGCGACAATTATCACTTCTATCGCAGCCCGTATTATGACGAGCATCACACCTCTATTCTTGACCGCTACAAGCATTATAACGGAGTGGAGGGCAACTCGCTGTCGCCCGACCAGAGCGACAACCCGATGTATCAGTCGTCGCGCAGTGTGCCGGATGTGGAAGATATAAATCAGGACAACACGCTGAATGAATATGAGCGTTATTTCCAATACAAGGTGTCGATACGCCCCGAAGATCTCGTTGTAGGCAAAAATTATGTGGCCGACAGGCGTGAGAAAGTCGTTCCAACACGCAAGGGCACAGACGTGGCCGTATGGTATCTTATTAAAATTCCGCTCAGCCAGCCCGACAAGATTGTGGGAGGAATATCCGATTTCTCTACAATTCGTTTTGCCAGAATGTTCATGACCGGTTTCAAGGAGGTGACTCATTTGAGATTTGCCGCACTTGAACTTGTGAGGGGAGAATGGCGTGACTATAAGTTTAATCTCAACAGCAGAAATGATTCTCCTGCGGAAGGCGATCTCGATATGACGATAGTAAATATCGAGGAGAATTCGCAGAGGGAGCCGGTCAGCTATGTCCTTCCTCCGGATGTGACCCGTATCCAAGACCCCGGACAGTCTCAGGCAACACAGCTCAACGAGCAGTCGCTTCAGATGAAGGTCACCGGCCTGCAGCCCGGTGATGCGCGCGGTGCCTATAAAAACACTCAGCTTGACCTTCGCATATATCGCCGTATGCAGATGTGGGTGCATGCTGAAGCAACGGTCGACGACCGCACAAATCTTAAAAACGGGGATTTGGCAATATTTGTGCGCCTCGGATCTGATGTCAAGAACAATTATTATGAGTATGAGATCCCTCTGGAGATTACGCCTCCGGGAGTTTACAATAACCTCAATAGTGCCGACCGTCAGATAGTGTGGCCTATATCAAACTTCCTGAATGTGCCGTTTGATGCTTTCACAAATCTGAAAGTGGCTCGCAATCACGACAAGAGCGCTAATGTGGAAGGCGTGAACTTCACAACTTTGTATTCCATGCGCGACCCTGACAACGACCACAACACGGTGAGTGTGCTTGGCAACCCGAGTCTTAGCGACGTGAGAGTCATGCTTATTGGAATACGTAACAAGTCGAATTCCGTAAAAGATGGCGTGATATGGGTGAATGAGCTGAGAGTGACAGATTTCAACGAAGATGGCGGCTGGGCTGCAAAAGTGAACGCAAATCTCACAATGAGCGATCTTGGCATGATGAATTTCTCAATGCACAAGGAGACCGCCGGTTTCGGAGGTGTTGACCAGGGCCTGTCGTCGAGAAGGCTTGATGACTACGAGCAGTATAATTTCGCAATTCAAGGTGATATAGGCAAGGTGTTCCCCGCAGGCGCTAAATTAAGCGCTCCTGTCTATTACTCACGCTCAAGTGAGAAAACCACGCCTAAATACAATCCCCTTGACCAGGATGTCCTATTGAAGGATGCTCTCGACGCCGCCACAACCAAGCATGAGAAAGATTCTATAAAGAATTTTGCTATCACTCATAAAACAGTGGAAAGTTTCTCTCTGTCGAATATTAAATTCAATGTGCAGAGCAAGAACCCCATGCCCTGGGATCCGGCAAACTTCCAGCTTTCGTTCTCTTTCAACAAGCAGAAGAATGCAGACCCCAATACTGAATATCAGAACACATACGACTACAGAGGCAGTTTCCAATACAGTTACAGCCCATATGTGCAGCCGATAAAGCCTTTCAGTTTCCTCAAGGGGAAAGGAAAGACTGCAAAGTTCTTCCGCGAGTGGGGAATAAACTGGATGTTTAACAATCTCACATTCTACACCAACATGTCGCGCTACTATTATGAGGAGCAGACTCGCAGCGAGGTGGATGTGGATTTTCAACTTCCCGTGCAAGTGAGCAAGAACTTCCTTTGGGATCGCCAGCTCAGCATCACATGGAATCTTCTTCAGTCGCTCAGTTTTTCATTCTCAAGCAATACCACGGCTCGAATCGAGGAAACAATAGGCGCAGTCAACAAGCGTCTGTTCCCCGATAAATACCGCGACTGGAAAGACACTGTGTGGTCTTCAATCAAAGGGCTCGGCACACCCTGGAACTACAACCAGACATTCACCGGCACTTATCGCGCACCTTTCAACAAAATTCCTGTGCTTGACTATCTCACAGGGTCGGTAAGCTATAACTCCACTTATCGCTGGGACAAAGGGGCGACTGTAGATGATTTATATCTTGGCAACACTGTTCAGAACCAGACAACATGGAATGCCGATGCGAGGTTGAATTTTGAGACGCTTTTCAACAAATCGAAGTATCTTAAGGAAATCAATAAACGATTCTCTAAGACTTCTTCTCGAAATGCCGGAAACAATCGAAATAATAAGGGCAACAATCGCAGAAATCAGCAGGACAACGGGCAAGGCAACCGGAGAGACATGTCGCAGAAATCGGATGTGAAGAAATTCGAGCGTTCGATAACGTTGTCGGAAGACACTACAACTATCGTGAAGCATAATCTCAAGACGAAGAAGATTAGGTTTAGCGCGGTTTCCGACAAGAAGCCAATTAAACTTGACTACAAGGTGATCGACGAGAACTCAATAGAGATTCTCAATAAGATGAGCGGCAATGTGACGGTGACAGTAAGAGAGGATAAGAAAAAGGAGAAAGACTCCTTTGCCAAAGAACTGGCCGCCTATGCTCTGAGGTTTGCCATGATGCCGAGGAATCTGTCATTTAAATGGCGCAGCTCGCATTCATTGAATCTGCCTCAGTTTGCACCGAATGTTGGCGATGTGTTCGGACAGAGCACAAAATACGGGCCAATGTCTCCGGGCCTTGACTTTGCTTTCGGTTTCTATGATGAATCGTTTGTGAACAAGGCTCTCGACAGAGGGTGGCTGCTCACTTCTGCCGACATGACATCGCCTGCTATATGGAATCAAGGAAAAGAGTTTAACTTTGAGCTCACGCTCGAGCCTATAAGGGGTCTCAAGGTGGTGTTGACAAGCAATCTAACAGACAACCGCACCCGTCAGGTGCAATTCATGTTCAGCGGAATGCCGACTACGCGCACAGGTTCTTACACTCGTACGCATGTAGCTCTTGCAACCGCGCTGAAAGGCTCCAAGGCAGACAACGGTTATGCTTCTGCCGCTTTTTCAAAGTTCCTTGAGAATATACCGATTATCGCTGCGAGATATGAGGCAAACTATAAGGGCTCTCATTATCCCTCATCGGGTTTCCTTGAGAATTCTCCGTTGGGTGACACTCCATATAATCCCGCTGTCGGCGCAGTCAGCCCGACAAGCCCCGATGTGTTGATTCCTGCATTCATTGCGGCATATAGCGGATATGATGCCAATAAGGTGACATTGCAGCACTTCCCGGGGCTTGGAGCCATGCGCCCCAACTGGAGAGTGACCTACGACGGCTTCCTGCAGCTGGGAAATATGAGCAAGATTTTTAAATCGTTTACGGTTAATCATGCTTATCAGTGCACATATTCTGTGGGCAACTACTCAAGTTATCTCAACTGGGTAGGGATAAATGGCGATATGGGATTCACGATGGATGAACTCACACAGCAGCCGATACCTTCTTCGCCTTATAACATATCGTCGGTGGCAATCACGGAGAAGTTTGCTCCGCTTATTGGTGTGAACATGACATTCAATAATGATGTCACGCTCAATGCAGAATATCGCGATGCCCGCACGCTGAACCTAAATTCGTCGGCCGGGCAGATTGTGGAGACTTCGAGCAAGCAGATTTCTGTGGGCGCAGGATGGAAAATCGCTGATTTCAACAAGATAATTAAAATTGGCAGCAAGCAAGGCGGAGTTAGCAATGACTTGTCGGTGAATCTCGATTTCGCGTTCAGCAACAATCTCTCGCTCATACGCCGCATAGAATCAGCCTACACGCAGGCAACTCAAGGCACTCAGACATTTTCTGTAAACTTCATGGCAAGTTATCAGTTGAGCAGGAAGGTTACAATATCCGCGTTTTTTGATCATCAGGTCAATACGCCACTTGTGTCAAACAGTTCTTATCCTACCTCCAACTCTAACTATGGCATAGCCTTCAACCTTTCTCTTGCTCGCTAATATGTATTGTGAAGAGAGTCTGAGTGGTATAAGAATACTTTATAATAGATTTATTGTTTGCTTTTAGCTTATTGCTGAGAGAGAATGGCGATTCGCTAAAGAATAGAAGATAACAGACAGGGCCTAAAGTTTGTCTTTCAGCCCTGTCTGTTATTGTGTAGGTTTGTTGTTTCTGATGTTGTTGTCAGGAAATCACAGATTTTATTTGCTCTGTGGAAGGGAGAATCGCTGTGAGATTCCCGAACGGGTCTATAAGGAAAGAGCGGTGGCCTGTAGAAATCTGAAAGTCATTAAGAACTTCAGGGGTAAGGTCGTTGGCAGAGAGAGAAATGGTGTTTGACGGGATTCCGTCAGCGTCCATTATTTCAGACTGCAGCACCTTGTCGGAGTCGGTGCATACGCTCACATGCGAAATCTGAGAAGAGGGGAGTGATGCAGAAAGCATTGCCAACTGTTTGTTTGCAATGCGCGACATCGGGTCGGACGGGCTCCAAAAATTAACCAGCACATATTTGCCTTTAAGGCTTGGCATTGGTAGAGAGCCGGAGGAGGAAGAGAAAGTGAGGAGTGGTGCTTCTTTACCGATTTCCAAAGAGTGGCTTCCAATCGGCATTGAAGATGATAAAAATGCGGCGAAAATAAACGATAATAAAAAATACTTTGTTTTCACAATTTCTTGTTTTCGTTACACAAAAAGCCATTCAAAGCGCCGTATATGATGCTATGTTAGAGAATGGCGAAAAACTAACTCTGTTCGGACACATTTAAATTGTAAAACAATGTGTCCAGGGGAACGACAGGTTTGCCAGGCCTGCAAGTCAATAGATAATTGAGTGCCCCTTTCTGTCACGATTCGGGATTTGTAAGTTCCCTGTAGTTGTCACGAATTTTTTGTCACGAATCCGGAGAGGCTCTTACGGAAGAAGGAGCGTCGCGGCGCACACATTTATAATAACAAAGAAGTGTGCTATGTTGTTTAAACGTGTTTTAAAACATATTATTGTTGCATGAAATGCGAAAAATTACTGTTGCGTAATTCAAAAAAAATACAGGGCGACTAAAAAGCCACCCTGCGCGAAAAAAGTTAATTCTAAAAGCTTTATATTGCGGATATATTGTCTTTTAGTTAGTGAAAACTAGTTCATCGCCTTTTCGGTCGATTCTAATCGGTGTTTCTCTATTCACTTTCTGTGAAAGGATATCTTTTGAGAGCTGGTTGAGAACCATTCTCTGGATTGTACGTTTCACAGGGCGTGCGCCAAATTCGGGGTCGTAGCCATCTTCTGCAAGGAGTTCAAGAGCAGGCTTGGTGACTTCGAGTGTGACCCCGTTTGCTGCAAGCATTTTCTGCACGCTCTTTACCTGAATGTCTACAATATCCTGAATCTCTTTCTTGTCAAGAGGTGTGAACATCACAATTTCGTCGATACGGTTGAGGAACTCAGGTCGAATCTTCATTTTGAGAAGGTCCATTACTTCCTTCTTGGTTTTTTCGATAACCTCGTCGCGGTCATTATCCTTCATTTCTGCAAAGTTCTGCCTTATGACAGGCGAGCCTTCATTGGATGTCATGATAATGATTGTGTTTTTGAAATTGATGAAGCGCCCTTTATTGTCGGTGAGGCGTCCGTCGTCAAGCACCTGAAGAAGAATATTGAACACATCCGGATTGGCTTTTTCAATTTCATCGAAAAGCACAACGCTATACGGTTTGCGACGCACAGCTTCGGTGAGCTGGCCGCCTTCATCATATCCTACATATCCCGGAGGCGCTCCGACAAGGCGTGATACAGAGTGTTTCTCCATATATTCCGACATGTCGATACGTGTCATCATGTCTTCATCGTCGAAGAGGTATTCAGCAAGTGCTTTAGCCAGTTCTGTTTTGCCCACGCCGGTGGTGCCCAGGAAAATAAAGGAGCCAATAGGGCGCCGAGGATCGTTGAGCCCTGCACGGCTTCTTCTCACAGCATCGCTCACGGCTTTAATTGCGTCGTCCTGTCCTACAACACGCTTGTGAAGCTCTTCTTCAAGATGAAGAAGTTTCTCCCTTTCGCTTTGTGCCATTTTCTTTACGGGAATTCCGGTCCAGCGGCTTACGATTTCGGCAATGTCTTCAGCGTCGACCTCCTCTTTGATCATCGCTCCCTCACCCTGAAGTTGCTTTAGTTTCTCTTGGGTGACCTTGTTTTCGTCTTCCTTCTGTTTTATTTTGGAATATTCGATTTCCGCAACCTTGGCATAGTCGCCTTCACGCTTTGCCATCTCTGCTTCATGTTTGAGCTGTTCGATTTCAATCTTGTTCTGCTGAATCTTGTTGATTTCGTTTTTCTCAGCCTGCCATTTAGCCTTCAGTGATTTCTCTGTGTCGCGAAGGTTTGCGAGGTCTTCGTCGATTTCTTTGATTTTGTATTTATTTCCTTCCCTCTTGATTGCCTCTCGCTCGATTTCAAGTTGTGCTATTTTTCGTTGAGCCTCGTCAAGGGCCTGAGGCATGGAGTCCATCTCCAGGCGCAGTTTTGATGCGGCCTCGTCAATAAGGTCTATAGCCTTGTCGGGGAGGAATCGGTCAGTGATATAGCGCACGCTTAACTGCACGGCGGCAATGATCGCTTCGTCCATTATTCGCACCTTATGGTGGTTTTCGTAGCGTTCTTTAAGTCCACGCAGAATAGAGATGGCGGAAAGTTCGTCGGGTTCGTCGACCATGACTTTCTGGAAACGTCTTTCAAGAGCCTTGTCTTTCTCAAAATATTTCTGATATTCATCGAGAGTTGTGGCTCCTATCGAGCGGAGCTCTCCTCGTGCGAGTGCAGGTTTGAGAATGTTGGCGGCATCCATTGCGCCCTCTCCTTTGCCTGCGCCAACGAGAGTGTGTATTTCATCGATGAAGAGTATGATTTCGCCGTCGCTTTGAGTGACCTCGTTCACAATGGCTTTTAGTCGCTCTTCAAATTCTCCTTTGTATTTTGCACCTGCAACAAGGGCGCCCATGTCGAGAGAATAAATCTGTTTAGTCTTCAGGTTCTCAGGCACGTCACCTCTCACTATTCGGTGGGCAAGCCCTTCAGCAATGGCAGTCTTTCCGGTGCCCGGTTCTCCCACCAGCATAGGATTGTTTTTTGTGCGCCGTGAAAGAATCTGCAGCACACGCCGAATCTCTTCATCGCGGCCGATAACGGGGTCGAGTTTGCCGCTCCTTGCTCTGTCGTTGAGATTTATGGCATATTTGCCGAGCGCCTGATAAGAGTCTTCGGCACTTTGCTGGGTAATTTTGTTTCCTTTGCGAAGTTCCTGAATAGCGGCTTTCAGGCCGTTTTCAGTCACTCCGGCGTCTTTAAGAATCTGAGAAGCCTTGTTGCGAGTTTTGAGGATGCCCATCAGCAAGGCTTCTACCGACACATATTCATCGCCCATCGACTTTGAAAAGTCGATGGCTTTCTGAAGGGCGTCGTTAGATTCACGGCTGAGAAAAACCTCTCCGCCCGACACTTTTGGCAATCCCTGGATCTCCTTGTCGATTGCCAGGTTGACAGAGTTGAGGTTTGCCTCTAATTTCTGGAACACAAAATTGACAATCGTCTCGCTCTCGGAGATCAGAGCTTTCAGGATGTGGACAGGCTCAATCTGCTGCTGCCCGCTCTGACGGGTGAGCTCTATGGCCTTTTGCACCACTTCCTGTGATTTGATTGTGAAATTGTTGAAATTCATATATGTAGGATTTGAGTTATATTAAAATCTGATAACGGATAGCCGGTTGGATAAAGTTGCTCTTAACTATCCTATATAAATATTAACAATTCAACTCTTCAATGGTTGGCGCAGTGTTGAAAAGTTGGCTTCACTTTGTTGATAGCGGAAATCTGAGAATAGTAAGGGAGGCATATATAATGCCTGTTGTCATAGCAGCGTCTTAAGATTGCCACGGAAATATAGTGAAACAATATCCTGTGAGCGCCATGACAGCAATAAACACTATAGTCTTTATGACAATTCTCAAATCAGGCTTTAGGCCCTTTGTCCAACTGTTGATTCCGGAAAAAATTATGCCAATTATGAGTGCGCATAACGCGCCGATAAAGAATTTTAACCACATAGTATAATTGTTTTATGTTTGATCTGAGGCAAGCAAACAAATCTATTTGCTTCTATTAAAAAACGTCTGATGTTGCATAAACGTTTAGAGGTTTCTGAACAATTAAATAGGGTGTTCAGTAGAATGTTCCAACTTTTATGTTCTTTTCTTATAAGATTTCAAAATAAACAATATAAAGACTGATAACATGCTTTGATCCCAAGAGGTGGAGACGCAGTGTCTTCATCTCTTTTTAATTCATCAGAATTATAAAAATGACGAGTAAATAATATTTTTTGATGAAAGTATGTTTTAAGATGGAAAAATATTATATCTTTGTGGTCAGAAAACTCTTCAAGTTTCAATATTGTATATGCAGAAAGCGTTAGTTTTATCATATTGGAATCGGATATGTTTTC
>VSPM01000033.1 GCA_009775365.1 Muribaculaceae bacterium | reverse complement strand
GAGATTTCGACCATACTTATGCGTCCGACTTATACCCCAAAATTCGATGTTTTCAAATTTTTGTCATCTACTTAAATATGATTATTTTAATATGTATTCCGTGCATATGAATTATTTTATTGTTAATAATCTGCTTAGAATTTCCTAATAATCCGTTTATTACTTATATTTGCAGAATAATTGACCACATAATGGTTAATTCCGACCAAATGACCGACCATTATTGTCGGTCTTGAAAAATAACCACTTTTAATTAACTGTCATTTTTCATGAAACAAATTTTTCTCTATGGAGGATTGCCTCTTTTGGCAATGGTTTCTCTGACCGGCTGTATCGACGACAACTATGATTTGTCGGACATCGACACCACCTCCGAATTTAAGGTGAAAGACCTCGTGCTCCCCATCAATATCGATGTTGTGACTCTCGGCGACATTATAGACATCAAAGAGGGTGACCAGATTAAAGAAATCACAATCAACGGCGAGACTTTCTATGCTGTGCGTGAAAGCGGCTCATTCGCTTCCGACCCAATTTCAATACCTGCTTTTACCACCAACGCTCCCGCAATCCAGCCTTCTGCAATAAACTTCAATACAGGAAGCACACGCAAGGCTCCTAACAGGGTTTCTGAAAATTCTCTGACTCTCAGTATGCAAGACCCTATAAGAAGGTCGTTAGTATATTCTGCATATAATATCGACAATTCAATCATGGCAATTGACGACATCTTTGCAGATTTGTCGATAGCCCTGACATTCGAGGCTGACCCCTCGGTTACGAACTTAGCCGACATATCACTCGAGAATCTCTATCTCGACCTCCCCAAGGGATTGACAATCACAAATATTTTTCCTGAAGGGAACTACAACGAAGGTCGCCTTGTGATTCCAAGACTTTATCTTGAGGAAGGCATTGCAAAAGTGGTCTTGGAAGCTTCTGCAATTAATCTCCCCGACAATAACTGCGCTATTGACTATTCAAGCCATTCTATGCAACTTCAGGCGGATGTCAACATCGAGAGCGCTGATCTCGTAATGGCCCCAAAAAGTTATGCCGCAGTAGAGTTGCCTCAGTCAGTGACTCTGAATGTGAACTATTCAATCTCCTGCCTTGCGGCAAATGCCGTGTCGGGAAAAATACGCTACATGCTCGAAGGCGACGCCATGAATATTTCTCCCATATCGCTTTCCGACATTCCTGACTTTCTCGCGCAAGACGGCACTGACCTCATTCTTGCCAATCCGCAGATATATCTAAGTGTCAACAATCCTGTGGCTAACGAAAATCTCGGGTATCAGACAGGACTTTGCCTCACAGCACACCGTAATAATGAAGCCCCGAAAGAATTCACCCTCGACAACGAATATTTCGAAGTGGGATATAACAAGAATGTTGACGGGCCTTACAACTTCTGCCTTTCTCCTCAGGCTCCTGAAAATGTGCCTGACG
Source organism: Muribaculaceae bacterium (assembly GCA_009775365.1). Lineage (GTDB taxonomy): Bacteria > Bacteroidota > Bacteroidia > Bacteroidales > Muribaculaceae > Lepagella. Next base: position 26,738 of record VSPM01000033.1, on the reverse strand, counting down.
GCTATGCCAATCCTCAGCATGTGGCTTTCACATCGCTTTCAAACGTGATCAGCGGAAACGGAATCCCTGCAAGCATCGGGATAGAGCTCGTTGAGCCACAGGTGTATGAACAGAACGTGATTCATTTCGAACTTGGCAGAAATCTAAATGCCCTTGAAGGCAACTGGGAATTTATCGCACCATTGGCAATGAAGAACGGAAGCGATTCAAAAATCATATATACCGAAACCAAAAACGGTTGGAACGATGATGATGTCGACGCTATCACGATAAGCACACTCGAACTGTCGATGACGGTGAGCAGCACACTGCCTCTTAGCGCGCACCTCTCCGGATATCCCATCGACATCAACGGAAACCAGATTTCAGGGGTGACTATAGAAGGTGCGGAAATACCGGCCAACGCGCAAGACACTCCGCTCACTATAAGAATCACCGGCGAAGTGAAACACCTCGACGGAATTACATTCACCGCGACTGTAAAACCGGATTCCGACAAGGCACTTTCTCCTTCGCAGACACTCACACTCAAAAACATTCGCGCAAAAGTGACCGGCAACTACATCAAAGAGTTATGACCGAGCGCATATTTTATCTTATAATCTCTTTAGAATCAGCAATACATGAATTCTTATCTTAAGAAAATAATGATATGCTCCGGTCTTCTTGTCGGAGCCGCGAGCCTGAACGCCCAGACCACATATTCTGGATATTTCCTCGACAACTACGACTACAGATTCCAGATGAATCCTGCCTTCGGCAATGAAAAAGGGTTTGTGTCGTTTCCTACATTGGGAAATCTCAATTTTAACATGCACGGCAATCTTCATGTGTCGGATGTGGTGTATTCGCTTAACGGCAAAACTGTGCTTTTCACCAATCCCGGAATCTCCACAAGCGAAGCAATGAGCAGAATCCATGACAAAAACCGTATTGGCACGGCCAACAAAATCGACATTCTTTCTGTTGGCTTCAAGGCTCTTGGAGGCTACAACACGGTTTCACTCAGCGCAGTTGCCAACGCCGACATCTCTGTGCCGGGAGCGTTCTTCTCGCTTGCAAAAGAGGGTATAACCAACAGCACATACGACATTGAGAATATGTTCGGCAACGCCCATGCCTATGCCCAGATTGCATTGAACCACTCTCGCGACATTAAGCAAGTGCCAGGATTGCGTGTCGGCGCCACTCTCAAAGTGCTTGTAGGCGCCGGAAATGTCGATTTCAAATTCAACGAGGCAAAACTCGTTCTTGGAGAAGACAAATGGACTGTGCAGTCAAATGCAGATATTTATGCCTCTATCGGCGGTTTCAGATATGACCTCGAACGCAGCAGCCAGACTGGAAAAGACTATGTGTCGGGCGGCAAAATCGAAGATGACTATAAACTTTCAGGATTCGGCCTTGGCCTTGACCTTGGCGCCCAATATAAGTGGAATGACTTCACTTTCTCGGCCGCTGTTCTCGACCTCGGATTCATTAACTGGGGCAAAACCCAGTGGGCCTCGACAAACGGCACGAAGACTTTCGACACCGATAAATACATCTTCAATGCCGACGACAATGCCTCCAACTCTTTCGACAATGAGTGGGACCGCCTCACCGACGACCTCGCACAGCTATATCAGCTCGACGACAATGGAGAACTCTCTTCGCGGACCCGCGCGCTGGCAGCCACTCTTAATTTTGCCGCACAGTGGGAACTACCGGTGTATCGCAGGCTTCATTTCGGCCTTCTCAACTCCACTCACATAAACGGGTCATACACATGGACACAATTCCGCCTCTCGGCAAATGTGAATCCTGTAAATTTCCTTTCAGCCGATGTCAACCTGAGCGCAGGCACATATGGAGTGGGATTCGGGTGGCTTCTGAACATCCACACCACAGGATTTAATCTCTTCGCAGGCATGGACCACACACTTGGGAAACTTTCCAAGCAGGGCATACCACTGAATTCAAATGCCGCTTTCAACTTCGGCATAAACTTCCCTTTCTGAGGCTATAGCCATACAACACAACGGCCCCGTATCTGCAATGATGCGGGGCCGTTGTGTTGTATGGCTTTTCTGTAATATTTCGCGATTACTTATTCAATAATTCTTATCGCCTGATTACTTGAAAAGATATTGAGATGAAATCGACTGATTGTTATGGATTCTGCGGATGGTGTCGGCAAACAATTTAGCAACCGGCAGAACCACTGCTTTCGGATTCTCTCTTCTGTAAGGGATAGAATCTGTGAAAATAATCTCTGTGAGACCGGAATTTTTCACTCTCTCAGTAGCAGGGTCACTCATCACCGCATGACTGCAAAGAGCCCTCACTGACTTGGCGCCGTTTGCAAGAAGAAGGTCGGCTGCCTTTGTGATTGTGCCGGCTGTGTCGCTGATGTCGTCGACAAGAACTACATTCTTGCCCTCAACATCGCCGATAACGGTCATTTTCTCAACCACATTGGCTTTTGCACGCTGCTTGTGGCAAAGCACCAGAGGAACATCGAAATACTTTGCATAAGAATTAGCTCGCTTTGCTCCGCCAACATCGGGTGAAGCTATCACCATATCTTCAAGATGCAGGCTCTCGATATATGGAATAAAGATGGATGAAGCATAAAGATGATCTACAGGCACATTGAAGAATCCTTGAATCTGGTCTGCATGAAGGTCCATCGTTATAAGACGGTTGATTCCCGCTACGCTCAAAAGGTCGGCTACCAGTTTGGCGGCTATCGACACCCTTGGCTTATCCTTACGGTCCTGACGCGCCCATCCGAAATAGGGAACAACCGCCACAACTGTGGCTGCCGAAGCTCGTTTCGCCGCGTCAATCATCAGGAGAAGCTCCATCAGATTATCGGAGTTAGGGAACGTTGACTGAACCAGATAGACCTCCGCGCCACGGATTGACTCTTCGAAGCAAACCTCAAATTCTCCGTCGGCGAATGTCTCTATCTTCATTTTGCCTAATTCAATGCCCAAATCCTTACAGATTGACTCTCCCAGGTAGTGACTTTTTGTGCCTGCGAAAACCTTTATGGGCGGAAGATAATTGCTCATGATATGGATAGTAAAAATTGGTTTACAAAATTAGAATTAATTTTTGGAAATTCCATCCTTTCCAGGCAATTTCTTTTCGCCTCTCAGCACAGAACCTGCAAGTTTATGCTCTTTCTCCTCTTTCAGCCTCCCTATCGGGAGCACCAGAGCATCAGCCGCGCTCATATAAACGGTGAGAGGTGCTGTAGACGAAAGTCGAATCTTATGCTTTTTGCCCCACAGCAAATCTGCTGTCACTATCTCACCCCTATCCATTCCGGCCATCTCGAATGCAAGGTCGGGAATCACAAGGCTCACATGGGAAGCCTCGTTCGAAAAATTCAAGATTATCAGAAGCACATCGTCTCCCTGATAGCGTAAGAAAGCGAAATTGCGATGCGGGTCGAAGCCGGGCTGACGCAGGTTGGCATACATCAGGTCAAAGAATCCTCCTTCGCGCAAAGCGGCACGGCTGTTACACAATGTCAGCACTGTCTTATACACATTGCGCAGCCAACGCTCATGGGGAGAAAGAAGCTCATCGTCACATTTCCCTCCGTTAAACCACCTTCTTATTGTCGACACGCTCCAGTAGTCAAAGATTGTTGTCCTGTTGTTGTCGCCGGCAAACCCTTCATTGTCGCGAGCCTGCTCCCCAAGTTCCTGTCCGTAATAAATGAGCAGCGGCCCTCTCGACATCATCGCCGCTGTCACCAATGAGGGCACAACCCTCAATGAATCGCCGGCATATGCCTTCGACCCGAACCTAACCTCATCATGGTTCTCAAGGAAATTGAGCATTCGGTCGCCTATGCCGTCCACTGTCTGCCAGCATCCCGTGAGCTGGGCTGCCGACCACCCGTGTGTCTCTATCCCCACAAGCTTGTCATAGAGGTTAACCTTGTCGTAGAGATAGTCGAAACATCCATAGTCAAGGAACGGGCGGTAAAGTCCCACATCATAGATTTCGCCAATAAACATCATATGGGGGTAAAGCGCCTTCACCTGTGGAATGGCCCAATGCCAGAAGGCCAGAGGAACCATAAACACCATGTCGCATCTGAAACCGTCGATACCCTTCGACGCCCAGAAACGCAATATGCGCAACATCTTGAACCATGTGTCGGGAATTGGTGAAAAATGGTCGCTGTTGTCATTATAGTCATGGCCATAGTTCAACTTCACTGTCTCATACCAGTCGTTGCGCGTGCAAAATGCAGTGAAACAATCATTGCCTGTAGCCTTTGCCGGAAACTCCACATATGGCTTGTCGCCTTCGGCGGCAAGGTCTATCTCCGGATAGAACTGCTGGTTAGAGATATAGTAATAATTGTTGTTGGGCGCGAAATTCATGTTGATGTTGTCGTTCGCGCCGAAATCCTCAACGCCGGCAGGAGCCACATCCGAATGATACACACGGGCTGTGTGATTAGGGACAAAGTCAATAATCACCTTCATGCCTTCCCCGTGAATGCGTTTCACAAGGTCTTCAAATTCCTTCATCCTGTCAGGCACTGACACTGCGAGCGCAGGATCTATGTCATAATAATCTTTTATGGCATAAGGCGAGCCGGCTTCACCTTTCACAACATTGGGATTGTCAGGCTCTATACCGTATTTGCTGAAATCTGTCTTGGTGGCATGTTCGATGATGCCTGTTAGCCACAGACAGTTAACGCCAAGTTCCTTTAGCGACTGCAACACGTGGGGGGTGAAGTCATTAAACTTTCCACTTCCATTCTGCTTAAGTGTGCCCCAGGGAACGCAATTGGGGTTTGTGTTTGTGAATATTCGCGGAAATAATTGGTAGATAATCAGTTTATCATTTGTCTGGTTCATGAATCGACAGGGGTTATTGAGTATTATGGATTTTCTCAAGCACTCGGCAGGTTGAGTCATAGCCATATGTGATGCACTTCTTCAGACTCGAAAGGTCGAAGGTGCCCACATCCGACATATTCTCTATTTCTATCACATGGTCGCAAAGACGAAGATCTTGCGGAGTGTTTGATTTCATCATAAGATGAAATGTGCGATATGCAATATCTATTATAGAGCCTTTATGATCGTAATTCCTCCTCAACGGGCTGCAGTTGCTCCCGAAGAGGGTGGTGCAATAATCTCGGATGGCCCATGCGGGCAGATTGCGAAGGACTCCACCGTCGACATAATTCACATCATTGATCTTTATGGGGCTGAACACTATAGGGATGCTGCATGACGCCAAGACTCTCGGCACTATCTCGCCTTTCACCCATCCCACTGACTTGGCATGGTCAAGGTCGGTGGCGCATATCACAGAGGGTATTTTCATATCTTCAAGACGTTTAACCGGAATCCAGTTTTCGAGCAATTTGCCAAACCGGTCAAGTTTCATGAAACCCTCCTTAGGTATCGACCACTCGGTGAAATCTCCAAGCCTGGTAGCCTCCGTGAAGCATTCTATCATGTCGACAGGAGTAAGCCCTGAGCCATATAGCGCTACAGCCACAGATCCGGCCGACACTCCAGACAATATGTCGGGTGAAATTCCAAAATGTTCAAAAGCCATCAGCACGCCTATATGGGAAAAACCTCTGGCCCCGCCTCCACTCAAAGCGATGCCCACGGATTGCTCTTTCTTAATCCCAAGGCGTCCGAGAATGCCCTCAATCTTCCAAGCCATGTAGAAAACTTATTAATTTGAATGCAAATATAGCCACATTGAGCCGAATATGCAATTATAACGCCACAAATCATTCATTACCTGCCGCATCTTCTTCCTCTTCTTTCTTGGCATTCACACTTTCAATCACATTTTTCACACTGTCGGCAGCATTTTTCTTCTTTCTCCTCAGGAAAGAGAACGGATTGTCGAAGTCGCGACGATACACCACGCCAAGGCCCTGAGTTGTAAGGGCCTGACGAAGATAATAATTCTGGTCATTGAAATGATTATATGCCTTGAGCCGAAGATTGCCGTTGCGGCTCAGAAGATATTCTATATCGAAATCTCCCACAAATGTGGTCTGCGACGTGCTACGGTCGCGATAGCCGAAATTGCCGTTCACAAGAAGACGGTTGTTGAGGAGGCGAGACGAAAGAGCCACGTCAAACTCAAGGTCGGAGAAGTCTCCCTTGTCACTACGGAATGTAGGCGCCACGGTGAATTTATCTGTGAGCTGGCCTATCATGTTTGACAGCTGAGATGACAATGTGGTGGAGGCGACGGCGGCAAGCTCTCCGCCGTTGCCTGACGCTCCCATATATTCAGGGGTATAGAATCTGTTGAGGGCAAGCAGATATATAATCTGGCGGCTCATCATGTCGTCTGTAGATATGATGCTCTTCACCTTGCGCACCACATCCTGCGTAAGCGTCGGGAGCTCAATGTCAAATGTTATGTCAGGGTGTGTCATCTCCCCCTTCACCATGAGGATAGCATCGACCGGCACATTTGTGCGGGCAAGCTCCCGGTCTGTTGCAAAACTCTTGTCGAGGTCAGAAAGATTTGTATTTGCCCTGTAGCTTGCCGCAATGTCGAGATTCGCGTTAAGCGGGTCTCCGTTGAAAGATATTGAACTACCCTGCCTGATTTTAAAATCACGCAAAATCAAGTCTTGAAGAGAGAAATTATAGTTTCCCTCATCAAGAGTATATTTTCCAAACATCTGCATCTCGTCCGTGTCGGTTTCATAATCCACCTGTATCGCGCCGTTGCCCCTGGCTGTTATCTTGTCGCCGGCAACAGGATCCATCACCAGAGTGAGCAACGCCGAGGGATTTACCGAGGCGCGAATGTCGATGCCGAATTTTGAAGGCGCCTGTGATGTTGACTCAATTTTTTTTCTGAAAGCCGCCAGCGGGTCGGGCACAGTGTCGGCTTTCAGCCTCTCTGCCTCCTCTTTTTTCTTGTCGGAGAATGTGAGAAAATGATAATCTTCGGCAGCCTGGGTGTCATTAAGCACAAATGTGAATCTTGAGTCCCCCACAATGGTCATGTCTACCGACACGTTGACTGTGCCGGGCCAGCCTCTAACAATTGCGCTTCCGTCACCAAACAGGGTGCCATACCAATCAGGATTCATCTTCGCGTTGGTGTCGTAGCATAGAAGATGGCGCGCATCGCTCACCCTGAAAGTGAAATGAGGGTCATGGAAATAACGGTGTGTCAACTCTCCCGACAAAATAGCGGAATGGCCGCTGCGGTCATACAGACGAAACGACGGAATCTCGATTCGTCCGGGATACAGAAACACAGAGTCTGTGCCGTGATAATAAGTGTTGGTGTAGTCAAGCTTTATAGCTAGAGAGTCGGCAAGCAGTTTTCCGGTGAGGTCAATATCACTGAACGTGCCGAACAGTTTGGCATTCCCCGACGCTCTGCCCTTCACATCGGAAGTGAACGCGCTCATAAAGGGTTTCAGAAATTCCACCGACACCTTATCAGCCTCTACTTCAAAGCTCAATGAATCACGAGTGACCCATACACCGCCATCTATAAGAGCAGTCCTACGCCCGTTTCTGGCAATGTCTGCATTGATAGTCACTTCTTTCTGGTCATTGTCCCAGCGGCTTTTGAGCACACCGTCGCCAAGCACTGCCCCGTTGTATGAAAGGTCTTTTATAAACAGGTTTTCTGTAGCGGCATGTGGGTCGGGGCCAAGCACCCCTATCCCTTTCACCTCTCCTGAGGCAATTCCGCCGAATGTGACGTAGTTGATCTTAAGAGTGTCGAATATATAGCCTACATCTATATCGGCAAGTCGCACAGATATAGAGTCGGCAGGCAATGAAGAGGCCACTCCCTCAATTTCAACGAATTGATTATTGTGCCATATTTTCACCCCTTTCACCTCTATCGCATTGTCATCGTATGCTATGCTGCCTTTATCGATATTCCATCTTGCAGCGCCCATATCAAACACCGAAGGAGATATGTCTACTCTGACTTCCGGCTTTGATGTGAGCTCATCTCTGCTCAGTTTCGCACCCAGCGACAACACACCTTTAAACGAGCTGTTGTCGGGATTTTGCCACCCTACATCGGCAAACACGTCATCATCTTTTCCCCACATTCTGAGGTCGAGCGCCACGTCACCTTTTTTTGCCGGGAATGTGGAAGCCAGTTCAAGACCCATTGTGCCTGACCTCCCGTCGAGATTGATGTTTAACCGGGAATCTCTCACCAGTTTGTTGCGCCCTTGCTGAATATAAGGAATGTCTACAGCAAGAAATGACGTAGAGTCTGTGCCACACACATTTCCATGAACCGACACCGGCACAAGAAAACGGAATGGCAGATTAAAAAACTCCGGCAAAGAATTATCTGGACGCACAAGCAACGAAAACTCTACGTCTGAATGGCTCTGAACATCAATGTCTGGGGTTTTAACCAGCGACGGAACCACCTGCGACACCATCCCCATAAGTTCGCGCGGGATATCAGCATACTTGTAGTTTCCCTCAACCTCAGCGTCCAGCCAGTCGCTTTCTATTGAAAGCGTCCTGCCTGATTCAGAGTCAGATGCCTTGACCATAAATTTGTCAAGCTCGATTTCCTTTCCGCCATCCTTGGAGAACCGTGCGTCAGACAACCTTAGTTCCCCTATCAAATTATCAATGTTATTGCCCATGACATCAGCCGACACTGTGGCAGACATGGAGTAGCCTTCGAATTTAGGCATGTGCAGGAACATCGACGGCACAATTTCATTTATCTCGCATTGCAGATTCAGCCACGGATTCTCCTTATTGACTGCAGCCTTTAGTTCAGCTTCTGCCGAAGCCACAGCATTATCAATCGTGACATGAGCCTCTACATCCTCTCCTTCTTTTATAGCATCTAACGCCACACCCCCACACTGCACACCGTTATACACAAACTCTGTGACATACGCGCTCAGTGTGCCGTCAACATCCTTGCGAGCGAGCATTCCGTCGAACACAACATCGAATTGTGCGCTCCCTATTTTTTCCTCTCCGAGCAAAGCCCCGAGCTGAAAACTTTCAGAAGTTGCCTCTGCTTTTATAATTCCTGAATAAGATTTAAGGTTCTTGCACTCACCCGACACAAACAGACTGCCACAAGAAACTGAAAGTTCACAATCCGCTTCATAGTCACCTTTCCCAACGGCACCACGGCCGGTGGCTGAAAGATTGATGTCTCCGCAATTATGCAATATCCCTTTCACCTTCGGCGACAAGGCGGGAATTATATCCATGATTTTTGATACCAATGCAGGCGACGCCTTCAGCCGCAGATTATCTGCCGTGAAATCCAGAGAAGAAGGGTTCTGAAGACCGGAGACATCTCCCGACAATTCAAACATAAATTCATCGCCTCCATCTATGCCGAGCCGCGACAGTTTCACATCTGACATACCTCCCGTCGCCTCTAAATTCAGCGACAATGTCTCTGTGAAATTTCGCAGCTGCGGCACAAGCCACCCAAAATCGGGGAGCGACACTTTGTTATCTGTAATCACAACCGTATGAGCGCCGTTTTTCAACGTTTGAGGAATAGTGTTCAGACCATCGAGAGGCAAAGTAATGTCGGAAGGGCGCAACTCAGTGCCAGGAAACGCAACTACCAGATTTCTTACGGAAAGCAACTCGTCGGTAAGACTTGCCTTAAATGCAATCTTCTCGATGTCAAGCCCGCCGGAAGCCATAAATGACATGCGGCGGAGATCGATTTCAAAATCGTTGTTGCTCAAGCGTGGGAAAGCCACATCCGCCCTCAAATCTTCTATTGCAACATGGTTGAAATCGGTGCGATATTCACCCTCTGCTTTAGGTTTCCATTCTCTGTCGAAACTGGCCTTGCATCTTCTCAAAACCACATTTCTAAGTTTCAAATCGAATTTTGAGGGAGGCTTGTTTTTATCCTTCGGCTTCAGCGCGTCGATTATAAACTGTATATTGAGCGGCCCGTTCTCCACCTGCTGAAATATGCGCGCGTCAAGGCCGATGATTTCACCATAAGTAAGTTCAATCTCTCGCGAAGTTATCAGCCTCCATATGTTTATTCCCGCTCCGACAGTCTCAACCCTCAGGCACCGCTCTCCTTCAGGATCGAACACCGACAATCCGGAAACGACAACCTCATTAAAAGGGCGTATGGTCAACCCTTCAATCTGCACGTCACCGCCGAGAAAAGCAGATGCCTCCACTCGGGCAACTTCTTTTATTCGATTTTGCAGAGCAGGGACTGACAATAATATGTATATTATAAGGTAGAGCGCAGCGACAAAAATAATCGCCGTGAATAGCACGCTTCGAGCCACCTTATATATTATCTGCAATATTTTCATCTTCCAAAGGAAGGCTTTTTCCTAAATGAAATGCAAAATTAATGAAATTTCGCCAAAATCCCGAATATTCACGCCCATACACCTCAAAAAATGTTCTGTCTAATTATTCGTGTTTTCAATTTTGTCATTCCAACTAAAAAAACTACCTTTGTGGTCTATATTTCTCTGCTTCTCGCACAGAATCGACAATTATAAACGCATTGCTATAATGAGCACCTATATTCTGGGAATAGAATCTTCTTGCGACGACACTTCGGCAGCCGTAATATGCGACGGGATCCTGAAGAGCAATGTCATCGCATCGCAAAAAGTGCATGAAGCCTATGGCGGAGTAGTGCCGGAACTCGCATCGCGCGCGCACCAGCAAAACATCGTGCCTGTGGTGAGCGAAGCAATCCGCATGGCCGGCATCGACAAATCAGAACTGTCTGCAATAGCATTCACAAGAGGCCCCGGGCTTCTTGGCTCTCTGCTGGTGGGCACATCTTTCGCAAAAGGCATGGCCATCGGCCTCAACATCCCGCTTATCGACGTAAACCACCTTCACGCACATGTGCTGTCTCATTTTGTAAAAAAAGAGGCCGATGACGAAGTGCCGGAGTTCCCGTTTCTTTGTCTTTTGGTGTCGGGAGGAAATTCTCAGATTGTTGTGGTAAAAAGCCCCTATGAGATGGAAATAGTGGGCAAGACCATAGACGATGCCGCCGGCGAGGCTTTTGACAAATGCGCCAAAGTGATGGGGCTCCCCTATCCCGGAGGCCCGCATATCGACAGGCTTGCCAAAGAGGGCGACGCAAAGGCGTTCCGTTTCAGCAAACCGCACATCCCTGACCTCGACTATTCATTCAGCGGACTGAAAACATCTTTTCTCTACACACTGCGCGACAATTTAAAAGCAAACCCGAATTTCATAGCAGAAAGGAAAGCTGACCTTGCCGCATCATTGCAGGCAACGATAATCGAGATTCTAATCGATAAATTATCGAAAGCACTGAAAGAATATCCTGTGAAACACATAGCGATAGGCGGAGGTGTGTCGGCCAACTCCGGAGTCAGGGAAGCAGTGGCGGCTTTTTGCAAAAAAAATGCTGTGAGGGCATGGATTCCCGAAAGAGCCTTCACCACCGACAACGCCGCCATGGTGGCGGCCGCCGGATATTTCAAATTCCTTTCAAAACAATATTGCGACCTATCGCTCCCTCCATATTCAAGAGTGACGGTCTGACCTTCTTCCTTATTTCCCTATGAGCAACAAAAAAGTCAAATCTCCCAAACCCGATAATAAGGAGAATCTGCACACCGAAACCAGACATGTGGTGATCTATGGCTACACACGCCAGGAACTATCAAAAGTGATGAAGCATTTTGAGGCACAGCTGCCGGAATTTGTCAAAACCACAATCGACAACACCAACCTCGTGACCACCATCACACTCACCGGCATTAACACCGGCGTTGAGATGCTTCGCTTCCAGATGAACAGGTTTCATCAGAACCTTAACGACATTTTCACTGAAGATGTCGTGTCGTCGGAGAATAAAAGCGTGGCGCAAGTGCTTGGAGAACTCCTTCACGAGCGAGAGCTCACTGTGGCCTGCGCGGAAAGCTGCACCGGCGGGAATCTTGCGCACAGGATTGTGCAGGTGCCGGGGTCGTCAGGTTATTTCCTTGGAAGCGTGGTAAGCTATTCAAACGACGTGAAGGCTGAAGTGCTCAAAGTGCCGAGAAACGTGATCTCCGCACACGGGGCAGTAAGCAAAGAGGTTGCCGAGGCCATGGCAAAAGGCGTGTCGGCTCTTATGCGCACAGATTGCTCGATAGCCACTACAGGAATAGCAGGCCCCGACGGGGGCACAATCTATAAACCTGTGGGCACGGTATGGATAGCAGTGAAATATGGAGAAACCACCGTGAGCGAGTGCATCCATTTCAAGGGCGACCGCAACACCGTGATAGAGAGCGCCACCAACCATGGCATGGTAATGCTCATCAACTTGCTCCGCAACTGCTATGTAATGCAGGAAGACGTGACCGACGAATAGCGGCTATTTTCACATTCCTCCTGTGTTAAACACCTAAAAAAAGCTACAATCATGGCGCGAATTCTTATTTTTTAAGATTCAAGCTATTGCACATATTCTAAAAATTCATTAATTTTGCACCCGGTTTGTGGCACATCCTTTAAAGTCGCCGAATTGATGCGCTTGGCGATGATATGAGAACTGAGATGGCGGCCTCAATCCCACAATGTCTTTTTTATTCAATTAAAAAACAACAGCCATGTCAAAAGTTTGTCAGATTTCAGGCAAAAAAGCGTCTGTGGGCAACAACGTTTCCCACTCCAAGCGTCGCACTAAACGCAGATTCAACGTCAACCTTCACAAGAAGAAATTCTATTGGGTTGAGCAGGATATGTGGATTGAGCTGCTCGTTTCAGCTCACGCTCTCCGCACAATCAACAAAATCGGCCTCAACGCCGCTCTTAAGAAAGCCGAGAAGGAAGGTCATCTCGACTTCAAAGACATCACAATCATTTCCTTTTAATCAGAATTTCTAAACTATGGCAAAGAAAGCGAAAGGCAATAGAGTGCAGGTGATTCTTGAATGCACTGAACACAAAGCCAGCGGTATGCCCGGAATGTCAAGATACATCACTACCAAAAACCGCAAGAACACTACAGGACGTCTGGAGTTGAAGAAATACAACCCCATCCTCAAAAGAATGACCATTCACAAAGAAATTAAATAAGCACCAACTGACCCATGGCAAAGAAAACCGTCGCGTCTCTTCAGAAGGGTGAAGGACGCACCTACAGCAAAATCATCAAAATGGAGAAATCTCCCAAGACAGGCGCTTATATCTTCAAAGAAGAAATGGTGCCCAACGATGCAGTACAGGCTGCCCTCAAATAATAGAAGGCAACAATATAATAAAACAACAACCGGAGCGGAAATTTCATTTCCGCTCCGGTTGTTGTTTTGCACCCTTCGCAATCTATGAAAAAATTAGGCCCGGCTATACTTTATTAAGCACGACCGGGCCCGTTAACAGTCTAATCAGCAGCACATGCAGCTTATCTTATCATATCGCAGAGCGAATTATGCCCCTCTCTGAATTGACCACGAATGAAATAATCTCATCACGGTATTTGCTTTCAGGCAAAGTGTCCTGAATAAGCTTGACCGCGTTAGTGACGTTAAGGTCACTTAAATACAGCACCCTGTAAATCTCGGCGATAGTCTGTATGTCTTCCTGGCTAAAGCCGTGCCTGTGCAAGCCGATATTGTTAAGCCCGACATAAGAAATAGGCTCTCTCGCAGCTTTCACATAGGGAGGAATATCCTTGTTTACCAATGCTCCGCCCTGAAGCATAATGTTGCGACCAAGATGGCAGAACTGGTGAATAAGGCTACCCCCGCCAATCACGGCGTAGTCGTCTACCACCACCTCTCCGGCCAGCTGACATGCGTTTGACATTATAACCCTATTGCCTATTACGCAGTCATGAGCGACATGGTTATATGCCATGATAAGGCAGTTCTCTCCCACTACGGTCTTGCCTTTGGAAGCAGTGCCACGATTCACGGTCACACATTCTCTTAGCGTGGTTCCATCGCCTATATAGGCATAGGTGGTCTCACCTTTGAATTTAAGATCCTGGGGTATTCCCGAGATAACCGCACCCGGAAAAATCTTCACGCCCGAACCGATTCTTGCTCCGGGAAAGATTGTGACATTTCCGGCTATCTCACAATTATCGCCAATCTCAACATCCTCATAGATGTTGGTGAAATTTCCGATTTTAACATTGTTGCCAATTTTGGCATCCGGATGCACATAATACATACTGTTCATTGCTATGCCACAGGTATTATTTGTTCTTTATAATCTGAGCCATAAATTCGGCTTCGCACACTATTTTCTCTCCTACAAACGCATAACCCTTCACCACGGCACAGCCACGGCGAATTTCTGTCATCAGGCTCACATTCAGAAGCAACGTATTTCCCGGCACAACCTTCTGACGGAATTTCACATTGTCAATCTTGAGGAAGTATGTGCTATATTTTTCAGGGTCTTCCAGATAATTAAGCACCAGCACTCCGGCTGCCTGTGCCATAGCCTCCACCTGGAGCACACCGGGCATGACCGGCTCCTGCGGGAAATGGCCTACAAAGAAGGGCTCGTTGACCGTGACATTTTTCACAGCCACGCAATGTTTCTTGTCTATTTCAATCACCTTGTCGATAAGCAAGAACGGATAGCGATGCGGAAGAAGCTTGCGTATGCCGTTAACGTCAATTATCGGCTCGTTATTAGGGTTATAGTAAGGCGACTGGATCTCAGTGTGGCGCACTTCCCTGCGAACCATCTTCGTGAACTTGCTGTTGATGGTGTGGCCTGGACGCACAGCCACCACCCTGCCCTTTATCGGGCGTCCGATAAGCGCAAGGTCGCCAATCACATCCATAAGCTTATGGCGGGCAGGCTCGTTGTCCCACTTGAGGGGCTGCGGATTTATGTAGCCGAGTTCGCTCACTTTCATTCTCTGCACACTCATAAGGTCGCAAAGACGGTCGATGTTTTCCTGGCTCACAGGCTCATCATAAATCACGATTGCATTGTCGATGTCTCCACCCTTGATAAGACCGTGCTGAAGAAGAGTCTCGATTTCTCTGACAAACACAAATGTGCGCGCGCTTGCAACCTCCTGCTTGAACTCGCTGAGGTCGTCGAGCACGGCAAACTGATTGGGGAGCACCTTGGAATTATACTCCACCATAACTTCAACGCTGAAATGGTCGTCAGGATAGATAGTCAGCATTGAACCGGTCTCATCATCCTTAAAACGCTTTTTCTCCTTTATGATGTAGAAATCCTTGTCTGCTTTCTGCTCCTCAAGACCTACCCTTTCTATCTGTTCGACATATTGTATAGCGCTTCCGTCAAGTATAGGCAGCTCCGGGCCGTTCACTTCTATGAGACAGTTGTCTATTCCCGCCGCATATAGAGCCGCAAGAGCATGCTCAACTGTGCTGACCTTGACATCATTCTTGCCAAGGACTGTTCCTCGGGTAGTGTCTACCACGTTTTCAGCCACAGCTTCTATCACCGGCTGGCCTTCAAGGTCCACCCGCTTCAATTTATATCCATGGTTGTCGGGAGCCGGAAGGAACGTAGCCGTTATCTCCATTCCCGAGTGAAGGCCTTTTCCTCTCAGAGAGAATGGGGCCTGAAGGGTAAGTTGTTTCATTATTATTTGTTGTTTCGTTGTTCTGAAAATAATTTACCGAGGTTCTTTATATAAACCTGGTTCTTGGCAAACTGCCTTGCATCTATTGCAGGATAGCCGATAAGCCTCATGCGATCTCCTACATGATTGGGTATGCCTGACTGCGCGCCAAATTCGTTAAAGTCTCCGACTGTGATATGCCC
The DNA here is from genome assembly GCA_009775365.1 of Muribaculaceae bacterium. Taxonomy (GTDB): domain Bacteria; phylum Bacteroidota; class Bacteroidia; order Bacteroidales; family Muribaculaceae; genus Lepagella. The sequence continues at coordinate 10,968 of VSPM01000033.1, read as the reverse complement.
GGCAAAGCCGCATTGACCGCCCACCATATTGCCGTTGCCGATTTTAGTTGAGCCTGCAATGCCGGTCTGCGAAGCAAACACGTTGTTGCATCCTATTGTGACGTTATGAGCCACTTGAATAAGATTGTCAAGTTTTGTGCCTCTTCCTATAGTGGTCTGCCCGAAAGTGGCCCTGTCGATAGCAGTATTGGCCCCCACCTCAACGTCATCTTCAATCACCACCACTCCTGTCTGAGGTATTTTCTCAAAATGACCGTCTTTAGGCGCAAATCCGAAGCCGTCGGCCCCTATCACCGCACCCGAATGAATAATACATCTTGCTCCTATGCAGCACCCTTCATATATTTTGACGCCGGCGCGTATAACCGTGTCATCACCCACTGTCACGCCGTCGCCTATATATGCCTGCGGATATATTTTAACGTTGCGGCCGAGTTTCACATTCTTGCCGACATAGGCGAACGCGCCGAGATAAATTCCCTCCGGCAACTCTACGCCTTCCGACACATAAACCGGCTGCTCCACTCCCGCAGGCTTGGGCTTCATGTCTTCCACCATTCTCAGAAGCTGAGCGAGAGTTGCATAAGGGTCGTCAACCTTAATCAATGTGGCCGCCACTTCGCCGTCGGCGATGAAATCCTTGCCTACCAGCACTGCCGTGGCGTGTGTGGTGTGAATGTAGTGGGCATATTTGGGATTTGCAATAAATGAGAGGTCTCCCTGTTTTGCATCCTCAATCTTGGCAAACCCCGTGATTACGGCGTTTTCATCTCCCTCTACGCTACCCCCTGTGAGGGCCGCGAGGCCCTTAGGTGTTATCTCCATAATCAATGATAGGATAAATTTTCTGCAAAAGTAGGCATTTTTTTATAAATAACCACAACCTTACCCCTATTAATATGCTCCCTGGAAAACAAAAAGCGATTATTTTTGTTTTTTTTTGAATAACTCAATAATAATTCTTACATTTGCAAACAAATTCGCATCATAAAATTATGGCGGATTCCACACTAAAACTTCAATCGACAACTCTTAACAATTCTTAATGACATGAAAATTTCTCATATCGAACACATCGGTATAGCAGTGCCCGATTTGGCAAAGGCTATTGAATATTATGAAACTGTTCTCGGCCTCAAATGCTACAAGCAGGAGGTTGTGGAAGATCAGAAAGTCACCACCGCTTTCTTCAAAGTGGGCGACACCAAGATCGAGCTTCTTGAAGCCACTTCCCCCGACAGCACAATCGCAAAATTCGTAGAGAAAAACGGTGGCCGCGGCGGCATGCACCACATGGCTTTCGCTATTGAAGACGGTGTTGCCAATGCTCTTGCCGAGGCTGAGGAAAAAGGCGTGAAGCTCATCGACAAGGCTCCCCGCAAAGGCGCTGACGGCCTTCAGATCGCGTTCCTCCACCCGAAATCGACAGAAGCTGTTCTCACTGAGCTCTGCGAAGATCCCAACAAGTGATTCTTAACATATCTTTCTCCTCACCCTTTTCATTTCAAGAATAACCCTAAAAACAACAACAGAAATGAGCACATCACAAGATAAGATTCAAGAACTTATCGACAAGCGCATCCAGGCACGTTTAGGCGGTGGCGAAAAAGCTATTGAGAAACAGCATGCCAAGGGGAAATATACTGCCCGCGAACGTATAGCACAACTTCTTGACGAAGGAAGCTTCGAGGAGCTCGACATGTTTGTGACACACCGTTGCACAAACTTCGGCCAGGACAAGAAGCACATTCTCGGCGACGGCGTTGTGACCGGATTCGGCACAATCGAAGGACGCCTTGTGTATATTTTCGCACAGGACTTCACTGTTTATGGCGGTTCTCTTTCTGAGACAATGGCCCTGAAGATCTGCAAAGTAATGGACCTCGCCATGAAGATGGGCGCCCCCGTTATCGGTCTTAACGACTCAGGCGGCGCACGTATCCAGGAAGGCATCAACGCTCTCGCAGGATATGCCGAGATTTTCCAGCGCAATATTCTCGCTTCAGGCGTTGTTCCCCAGATTTCAGCAATCCTCGGCCCTTGCGCCGGCGGTGCTGTCTACAGCCCTGCACTCACCGACTTCACCATCATGGCAAAGGGAATCTCATATATGTTCCTCACAGGCCCGTCTGTAGTGAAGACCGTCACCGGCGAAGATGTTACCCAGGAGCAGCTCGGCGGCGCTTCAGTTCACTCCACCAAGAGCGGCGTGACTCATTTTGCAGCTGAAAACGGTGAAGAGGCTCTCTACCTCATCCGCCGCCTTCTCAGCTACATGCCGCAGAACAACCTCGAAGAGACTCCTCTCGTAGCTTGCGACGACCCCATCGACCGTCTTGAAGACAAACTCAACGACATCATCCCGGAAAGCGCAAAACAGTCATACGACATGTATGAAGTGATTGCTTCTGTTGTCGACAACGGCGAATTCCTTGAAGTTCACCGCGATTTCGCTAAGAATATCATCATCGGCTTCGCTCGATTCAACGGTCAGGCTGTAGGCGTGATCGCCAACCAGCCCAAAGTGCTTGCCGGCGTGCTTGACTCCAACGCATCGCGAAAGGCTGCCCGTTTCGTCCGCTTCTGCGACGCATTCAACATTCCTTTGGTAACTCTCGTAGACGTTCCGGGATTCCTTCCGGGCACAGGCCAGGAATACAACGGCGTGATTGTTCACGGAGCAAAACTCCTCTACGCTTACGGAGAGGCTACAGTGCCCAAGGTTACTGTCACACTCCGCAAGAGCTATGGCGGCGCTCACATCGTGATGAGCTGCAAGCAGCTCCGCGGCGACATCAACTACGCATGGCCTACTTCAGAGATTGCCGTTATGGGTGCTGAAGGCGCTGTTGGCGTGCTCTACGCTAAAGAGGCCAAGACTGCCGAAAATCCTGCTGCGTTCAAAGCAGAGAAGGAAGAAGAATACCGCAAATTGTTCGCCAACCCCTATCAGGCAGCTAAATACGGCTATATCGATGATGTCATCGAGCCTCGCAACACTCGATTCCGCATCATCCGCGCCCTCCAGATGCTTGCCACAAAGAAAGTTTCAAATCCTCCCAAGAAACACGGCAACATTCCACTTTAATATCCGACCATACTGTCAAAATAAAAATATCATATGAAGAAACTATTTTTGACAGCGGCCTTATTCCTTTCCTTGACGGGTGCTGCATCTGCAGCGCCCGTTCAGGACGGAGAATCAGGAGAGCGGTCAACAAATGTGGAGGTTGTTGAAATAACTTCCACTGAAATTGTTCTTCCGGCTGACGACGCGGCATTGACTGCCGGCGATGTTGCCGGCGAAGAGGTGCACGAAAGCAAGGTCGCCAAGAAAATGACTCAGGCAGAGAAAGCCCACAATGCTGAGGTCAACGACCCTTGGGGCGGCGCGATCACGATAATCGCAATGACCATAGTTGTATCTGCGCTGCTGATCCTGTCGCTGCTGTTCCTCGGATTCGGCAAAATATCTGAATCTTTGATGAATCGCAGGAAGAAAGCCGCCAAAGCCGCTGCTAATCACGACGTGCATGAAGACACACATGAAGTTGATTCAGGCGAATCTATTGCTGCAATAGCTATGGCGCTGTCCGAACATTTTGGCGAGGGTCATGACATAGAAGACACGATATTGACAATCAGAAGAATGAAGAAAGCTTATTCTCCCTGGAGTTCAAAAATCTACAACCTTCGCAACATGCCCGAAATAACCAGAAACGCTCCTCAGCGTTCGGCTTTTTAACTTTTTAGTCTATCAGGTAAAACTCGAAAGGGGAAACTCATCTCATTTTGATTACTCTTCCGAAAGGATTACTCCCATTTTTCCACAACTGCTTGGTGCAGCCGGAACGGTAAAACCAACATTACAGAACAGACAAATCTCATGAAATTCAAAGAATATAAATATAAAATCAACGGCACTAAATTCAATGTGAAAGTCGGCGAAGTGACCGACAATTCGGTGCATGTTGAAGTTAACGGCGTTCCATATGACGTGGAACTCGACAAAGTTCCATCGTCGATGTCAAGAGTGTCGCAACCGGTGAAGAGCCCTCAGAAAGCGCCTCGCACCGAAACAGGCGAAAAAGTGATTGCCACACCTGTCGCCCCACCGTCAGGCGGCTACACAGTCACTGCTCCCCTCCCGGGCACTCTGATGAGCTTCGCAGTGAAAGTTGGCGACACTGTTGCCGCAGGAGCCACCGTATGTGTGCTTGAAGCCATGAAAATGGAGAATGATGTTCACACTCCCAAGGGCGGCGTTGTAAAACAGATTCTCGCCAATGTAGGTGACGCCGTGCCTCAGGACGGGCCCATCATGATTCTTGAATGAAACTGCTGAACTCAGAATAGCATTTACATTATGATTTTGGCTGAAACAACATATTCTTTCGGAGAATTTATTCTCCAGACTGTATCGACTTTCTGGGAGTTCACCGGATTCTATAACTGCACTGTAGAGAACATCATCATGCTTGCCGTAGGATGTTTCTTCGTATGGCTGGCTATCAAAAAGAATTTCGAGCCTCTGCTGCTTGTGCCCATAGGATTTGGTATGCTCATAGGCAATATTCCATTCCAGCCGGGAATGGAGATTGGCATCTACGAACCGGGCTCTGTGCTCAACATCCTCTACAACGGTGTGGAGCGTGGCTGGTATCCTCCGCTGATTTTCCTTGGAATCGGAGCGATGACCGACTTCTCGGCCCTGCTTGCCAACCCCAAACTGATGATTATAGGAGCTTGTGCCCAGTTTGGCATCTTCGGAGCCTACATGCTCGCTCTCCTCTGCGGATTTGACCCTCTGTCGGCAGGATGTGTGGCTATTATCGGCGGCGCCGACGGTCCGACTGCAATCTTCACGACTTCAAAACTTAATCCGAACCTGCTTGGAGCCGTGGCTGTGTCGGCATATTCTTATATGGCACTCATTCCTCTGATTCAGCCGCCCCTCATGCGACTGTTCACCACAAAAGAGGAGCGACTTATAAAAATGAAGCCTGCCCGCGTGGTTAGCCAGAACGAGAAAATCATTTTCCCAATTGTCGGACTTATGCTCACATGCTTCGTTGTGCCTTCAGGCATACCTCTTCTTGGCATGTTATTCTTTGGCAATCTCCTTCGCGAAAGCGGTGTGACATCTCGTCTCGCTAAGACTGCAAGCAACGCCATGACCGACATTGTGACTATTCTTCTCGGCCTCACCGTGGGAGCATCCACACAGGCCGACAAGTTCCTTACTTTCGACACGCTGATTATATTCGGCCTCGGATTTGTGGCATTCATCATTGCATCGTCATCAGGTGTGCTTTCAGTGAAACTTTTCAACCTTTTCCTCAAAAAAGACAAAAAGATCAATCCGCTCATCGGCAACGCCGGTGTGTCGGCTGTGCCTATGGCAGCTCGTATCTCAAACAATCTTGGTTTGGAATACGACCCCACCAACTACCTGCTCATGCATGCTATGGGCCCAAATGTGGCCGGCGTGATTGGTTCCGCAGTAGCGGCCGGCGTGCTCCTCAGCTTCCTGGGATAAGCACAGCCTACACTGTGGCTTTATAGAGAAAATCAATCAGTGAAACAAAAATATGCAAGGGCTTTACAATGTCGCCCTTGCATATTTTGTTTTCATATTAAAACAAATTCTCACAACCGCTTATCAACTTATCGGCGGATCGTTAAGCATAAATTAATTAGTTAATCGAACAGCTGCTTATTCATATGGATATGGCAAAATTATGCCTTCCCAAGTGAACCCTCTCCCAATATTATTGTTTATAATAATAAGGACTAATCTAAGGATTCCAAAAGTTTCCATCACGAATAATCAAGCCTATGATAACTGACAATGTTATAAAGGAAATATATAAAAAATTCAACAAGCCTCTCAAAAACAGGGAAGACTTGCAACTCGACTATTTCCTTCCCATTTTAAAGGAATTCCACTCTATAGAGGTGTCGGATGAGGAAATTATACTTAACGATCTCGAAGAGTATAATCCTTTCAGAAGATTTCTTATCCGAAGCCTCAACGCGGTTCTCGAGTTTGACAAGATGATTGCATTTGTTTTTCGTAATCACATACTGTTTCTCGGGAAAGAAGACAACCAGATGAGAGTGCATATAAAGCCCGAGAAGAAGCCTTCATTGTTTGCTCGCATATTCGGCCGAGGCTGAAGCATCCCGAAGAAAAGATGTAAGCAATAAGCATCATGCGCCCCTCCCTATTGCCGGGAGGGGCGCATGATGCTTATTGACAATATTATGTAACAATACTATATAACGGAGAAATCAGTTAAAGGTCAGATCGTCAAATCCGCTGCCGAGTTCATCTTCATTAAACTGAGAATCGCCATAAAAGTCATCAATGTCGAGGTCTTCGCTTTGTTTTTTTGCGGTCTCGTCGATTTTATTTTCAAACTCGTCAAAATCAACGAACTGTGCCGGGGCTTTCCCTAATTTAGCTGTGCAAATGGGGTCTGCAAGATTCCTGCCCGGGACAGATTCTTTCATCTCCATGAAAAAAGAGCGCTCAGTCATGTAGTCGAACACAAACACAAGTTTCTGCCCCTCGTCTTCAATAAGTTCGTTCAATGGAGTGTCGCCCATTATCCATATGTCTTGATCGCTTGAGCTTCCCATGTCCTCAAGAGTTATCTCCTCTTGTCTCTGCCATTCATCATCGCATAAAAAGAATGAGTCAATGTCATCCTTAGCATAACCCACGCTGTCGAGAATCGCGTTACGCAGCTGCAGAAACGTGGAATTCGCGTCAATCTCAATTTCTCTGGAGAAATTGCTTACCTCGTCGCTTACAAGTTTAAACTTATATACCATCGGGTTTACGGATTTGTAGTTTAATATTTAGATTTATAATGCGAAATTAATGTATTTAAGCATTGAAGCAAAATAATTCATCTATTTTTTGCATCATAGCTATATTTTTTTTGAAAAGAGTAGCAGCTGCGCAAATATGCCACTATAATTTCTGAGAAAACTTAGCCACGGAAAGACGCGGAAAATTAAGTCACCAAGCATATAAAACAAAAAAAATGAGACAACTTCCGCCATCTCATTTTTATGTTGTGAAAGCTATGCGTCAAGGGATTATGCCATACTTTCTGAACACCTTCTGAATTGCTTCTATCGAGCGGGTCACCTGCTCTTTGGTGTGTGTGGCCATCAGCGAATATCTAATCAGCGTGTCTTGCGGAGCAACTGCAGGAGTCACCACCGGATTTACGAAGACACCTTCGTCGAGCAAATCGCGCGTGACATGGAATGTTTTGTAGTCGTCGCGTATGAACAAAGGTATTATAGGAGTAGAAGTGTTGCCTATCTCACACCCTATTGCACGGAAGTTTTCAAGCGCATAGTTTGTTATCTCCCACAGGTGTTTCTGTCGCTCAGGCTCTGAAATTATTATATCGAGTGCTGCGTTAGCTGCGGCAGTGGCAGCAGGCGTTATGCTGGCAGTGAAGATATAGGCTCTTGAATGATGCCTCAGATAATTTGTGATAACCTTGTCAGTGGCGATAAATCCGCCAAGCGATGCAAACGACTTGCTGAATGTGCCCATAATGAGGTCAACATCATCGGTGACACCAAAATGATTACATGTGCCACGGCCGCCTTCGCCAAACACTCCTATGCCGTGAGCCTCGTCTACCATCACCGAGGCGTTATATTGCTTCGCTAGCCTGATAATCTCAGGAAGGTTGGCAACATCTCCCTCCATTGAGAACACGCCATCGGTCACGATTAGCTTCACCTTGTCGGGGTCACACTTCTTAAGCTGTGTCTCAAGGCTTGACATATCGTTGTGGCGATATTTCAGATAGTTTGAAAACGACAGACGGCGCCCCTCTATAATAGATGCGTGGTCTTGCTCGTCAAGGATAATATAATCTTCTCTTCCGGTGAGTGTAGACACAACCCCGAGGTTTACGCCGAATCCGGTGCTGAAAAGCATACAATCTTCTTTGCCTACATAATCTGCCAGGCGCTCCTCAAGTTTCTTATGGATGTCAAGCGTGCCGTTGAGGAAAGGTGAGCCGGCCATGCCGGTGCCATATTTCTTTGTGGCCTCTATTGCTGCCTCAATTACTTTAGGATGATTTGTTAGCCCCATGTAGCTGTTAGAACCGAACATTAGCACTTTACGTCCGTTCATGAGCACTTCCGTGTTCTGTTCGCTTGAGATGGGCCTGAAATAAGGATAGACTCCTGCGGCCTTTGCCTTTTGCGGGGCATCGTAATGCGACAGTTTCTCTTGTAAAATCTTCATACAGTTCAAGGTGTTTACTTGCTGAATTTCCAGCGCGCCATTTCATCAAACACTCGAAATGACACGGCGAGAAGAAGGTTCAGGCTGCAAAGTTAACGAAAATTTAGGAATTCTCACCATTACAACCGCAAATTATCGTTACATTCAGCGCCTTCTTCATAGTTTTCCTCGTCGATTCTTCATCTTGTTATGCTGAATCACCTCTGCCCCACCCGGGCAAATTTCTTTATTACCTAATCCAAGGAAGCGATTAAAGGAAACACCCGCATCAACCGGAATATTGCCGCATTTTTTGACCATAAAGGCAAACTTTATTAAACAATTGTCAGTTTTGTCACACCTTCGACAGTTCTACAATTTTGTCACAAATCTCTTTTTATCATTCATTTACAAATTATATTTAAAAATATTAGCACACATCGAAACTTTTAGCACGCGATTTGTTTATTTAGTAAACGGGCTGGAAACGCTATTCAGCCCTGCATAAATCTGAAATATTAACAAACTAAAATTATAGACAATATTATGGGAAAAATTATTGGCATCGACTTGGGCACAACCAACTCCTGCGTAGCTGTTCTTGAAGGCAAGGACCCTGTTGTTATTCCGAACAATGAAGGACGTAACACCACACCTTCCGTTGTGGCTTTCGTTGACGGCGGCGAGCGCAAGGTGGGAGACCCTGCAAAACGTCAGGCTATCACCAATCCTACCCGCACCATCTATTCTATCAAACGTTTCATGGGCGAATCATGCGACAAGGTGCAAGACGAAATCAAGCGTGTGCCTTACAAAGTGGTTTGCCAGAACAATATGCCGAAGGTTGACATCGACGGCAGAGACTACACTCCGCAAGAAATCTCCGCTATGATTCTTCAGAAAATGAAGAAAACAGCAGAAGACTACCTCGGACAGGAAGTGACTGAAGCCGTTATCACTGTTCCGGCATACTTCGACGACTCTCAGCGCCAGGCCACAAAAGAGGCCGGCGAGATTGCGGGCCTTAAAGTTCGCCGTATTGTGAACGAGCCTACAGCGGCCGCCCTTGCATATGGTCTCGACAAATCTGACAAAGAACAGAAAATTGCTGTGTTCGACCTTGGCGGCGGCACATTCGATATCTCTATCCTTGAACTTGGCGACGGCGTGTTTGAGGTTAAGTCTACCAATGGCGACACACACCTTGGCGGCGACGACTTCGACCACGTGATTATTGACTGGCTCGCTGATGAATTCAAAAATGACGAGGGCGTTGACCTCCGTCAGGACCCGATGGCTATGCAGCGCCTTAAAGAGGCTGCCGAGAAGGCAAAGATAGAGCTTTCAAGTTCTACCTCCACCGAAATCAACCTTCCTTATATCACTGCAACAGCCTCCGGCCCCAAACATCTTGTAAAGACCCTCACACGCGCCAAATTCGAGCAGCTTGCCTCAAGACTTATCGACGCTGTGAAAGAGCCGTGTCTCAATGCTCTCAAGGATGCCGGCTACTCTGCATCTCAGATTGACGAAGTTATCCTCGTGGGCGGTTCAACCCGTATCCCTGCCATACAGGCTAAGGTGAAAGAGATTTTCGGCAAAGAGCCCAACAAGGGTGTTAACCCTGATGAGGTTGTAGCCATTGGCGCAGCAATCCAGGGCGGTGTGCTCAGCGGCGATGTCAAAGACGTGCTTCTTCTTGACGTTGTGCCTCTGTCAATCGGCATCGAGACTCTCGGCGGCGTGATGACCAAGCTTATTGAAGCCAACACCACCATCCCGACTCGTAAGAGCGAGACATTCTCCACCGCTGCCGACAATCAGCCGGAAGTGACAATCCGCGTGCTTCAGGGCGAGCGTCCTATGGCTGCAGACGACAAGCTTCTTGGCGAGTTCAACCTTGCCGGCATAGCTCCCGCACCGCGTGGCGTGCCACAGATTGAAGTCACTTTCGAGGTTGACGCCAACGGCATACTTAATGTGTCGGCAAAAGATAAAGCCACCGGCAAGGAACAGTCAATCCGAATCGAAGCATCCAGCGGCCTTAGCGATGCTGAAATCCAGCGTATGCGCGATGAAGCAAAGGCAAATGAGGAAGCCGACAGAAAAGCCAAAGAGCGTATCGACAAACTCAACCGTGCCGACTCTGTAGTGTTCCAAAGCCAGAAACAGCTCGATGAACTTGGCGACAAGATTCCTGCCGACAAGAAGGCAAACATCCAGTCTGCAATCGACCGCTTGAAAGAGATTCACAAGAACCAGCTTGTTGAAGATGTTGACTCAGCAGAAAAGGCTATCCAGGATGCATTCCAGGCAGCCGCTCAAGACATTGCCAACGCACAGCAGGCAAGCCAGCAGGCAGGTCCTCAGCCGGGCGCAGGCCAGCAGCCACGTCAAGACAACAACGGCGGCGCCGAAGACGTAGAATTCGAGGAAGTAAAGTAATCCACCAATCAGGAAATATCCAAATCAATATAAATGGAGTGTAGCCCAAGCGGTTACACTCCATTTTCTTTTCCACTATTTCCATTAAGATTCCCATTAAGAAAACTTTTGCAACTTTTTTTATGTTTTTTTGGAGAATCGAAAAAATACGCTTATATTTGCAGCATAGTAATTTTATAATGTCTAGTCCGGAAAAGTGTTGACCGTCAGATTCAACATTTTTTAGTAAAATGTGTGAAGAAAACAAAAAATTC
>VSPM01000032.1 GCA_009775365.1 Muribaculaceae bacterium | reverse complement strand
TTGACTTTCATCACCGACCATCCATTCTCCGGATTCTGGTAAGTGATATGCTCAACCACTCCGCGCAGCTTCGTCATTAATCCTCCTTATCGTTCAATTCTTCGACTTTACGCTGAAACCATCGATAGCTTTGCCAAATACCAAACGCCATGAACATTGCCCATGTCACGGCTTTCCATTTGTCGAATGTACAGCCGTTGAGGAAATATATGACCGCTGCTGTAATCGCCCCATACGCCAGCAACATTCCGATGCCTTTCCAAATAATTCTGCCCTTGTCGCTCATATCTTCAAATTCAACAGTTGATAAGCGCTACATTCCGAAGAAGTTCTTGACAACTTCATCGTTATCATCGTCATCCAACATGTCAATCTCATCTTCGAGGTCGGCGATGTTATCGTTACAGAATGTAAGTTCATCGAACTCCTTGCCGGTCAGATTTCTGTAATCTCCATCTTGCGTGGAATCCAACAGAACCCAATTTATTCTGCTTTTGTAAAGATTGATTTCGTCAATCAGTTCGTCTTTATCCATGTGTCAAACGTTTGTGATGTATTATTTGAAATTAATATTTTCATAATTTGATACGCAGCCGCTTGAAAGAATGACCTTAAATCTTCTGCTATAAAGGTTTGTTCTTCTCTGTTTATGCCTTTCTCCCAATAAGAATAGATGCCGTCCAGATCAACAGTATCACAAATAACGGTATGGACATCGGTCGTCAGACATGAAACGTCTTCGCACTTAATATTTTCAGCCTCGGACGCAGTATAGTCTCCGGATATATTAATCCGGGGATTTGCTCCTTTTCGCAATAATTCTTTTACTTCGGAATATTTCAGCTTCATTCCTGCCTCATACAGCTTACAATCTATTTCTCTGTATCCGAGAGATACCAATTCATGCAAACTGCCGTCAAGCATCATATCTAAATCCTCATCGTCTTCATAATATGAGAATTTCTTAAGAAATACAGCGAGTTCGGCTTCAAATGTGTCCGGAATGGATATTACAGTTTTCAGGTAATCAAGAATCTTCTTACACTCCATTCGACAGGATTTCACCACTGTCATGAATGCCGGATTCCACTCCTCATCAGAGAGAATCAGATAATTGCAGTACGCAACCTGATAGATGCTGTAAACACCCATGAAACAGCGATTATTCTGCTCCTCAAACCTTTGTATGAAATCATCGGCGCGGCACTGCAGGACGAAAAGTAAAAGCAGATTGTTTGTCCGTGGAGTCTCTTTATTTCTTTCAATTACCATATTATTTGCTTATTTCAGAGAACCTTGGAAAAATCCGTCCGCTTCTCTTAATTCTCTCAAAAAACATTTTTTCAGGTCGTACCCAATAGCCGTGCTGACCGTAGAGAGCCTGATAGACTACCATCCGCTCCAATGTCTCGGAATCCTTTGCCACGTGCCAAAGCCGGTATTCATTCCCTTTGAAGTGGCGGAAATACCGCTCGCGGATTGGATACACATCATTGAGCATAGATTTTACAACCGGGACGAGCCCATGGCGCACGTTGTCGGCGGTCATGGTATGTGGACCGTCGAAATCTATCGTTTTGGGGTAATACTTCACGAACAAGTCGCGGAAATGTGCAAGCGTATCCTGCGAGCCAAACATACCCCAAACTCTATCGCGGTTAAACTCGTCATAGCAATCAAACTGATGCTCCTCCATATCGGCAAACTCGTTGATCAACTCCGGCGTGACTTCAAACGACTGCTTGCCGTCTGTGCGTGGTGACTTATATTCATGAAAGCCGATGCGAGGCTCAAGAAACTCTGTCATACGCAGAAACGGACTTACAAGAACAGCCGGAACACCGGTCAGCCTCACAAGCTGCTGACCGTAGAAAGCCCCGCAGCTCGACCCGACAATCAGATTGAAATCCTCGGTGTCACACATATCCTTTAGAAGATTCATTGCCTTGTAAGGATGCAACGGCAGGTCCGGGGCAACGACCTCGGCAACCCCCTCCAACTCCGAACGTAACGTCCGCGCTATCTCGCATTCCCCGCTCGAAGTGAACCCATGCAGAAAAAGTACCTTCTTCATCTCTAGTCGTTAATTTGAATGTCCAGAGCAGTGTCGCTTATGCGAACTTCATATTTCAACATTGAGTCGGAATAAACGTTAACAGGCAAATGGCAGGTAACATTTGTATTACGTTCAATGTAACCTATTTCGCCAAATAGCAGCTTCTCCAACTCTGTATAAGTGATTGTACTCTTCTTTGTTACCAAATCACGTAATCGTCTTTTGATATTAAAGCCATCCAACTGACTTTGTGGCATAAGGAAGAATAAGTAATCACGAGCACGGCTCATGGCAACATTTATGATATTGTCATTATTGACATGGGAGTTCTCACCCGGATTCGCCGGGGGATTGAGCAGTAAGAACATTATGTCGCACTCGTCACCTTGAAATCTATGTACTGTTCCAGCGGTTACTTTGCAGTGAGGTGTGCTCATTGGATGATATGCCTCCATTTGGCTAATGGCATCTGCCTGAGCCCCGTATGGCGTAACAATGCCAATCGAATAATCCTTACCCGGATGATTTTTCTCTATCTGTTCTGCCATATAGCGAACCATATTGTAGGTAAGAATCGCAGAATATAAGTGGAATGGAGATTTACCTATTGCCGTCAGCCCGTAAAGCCTATCCAACTCTTCGGTCCTGAAGCCTACAAAGTTTATCGCCTGCAAACTCAACCCATCAATATTTAGAGGTTTGGGGGTTGTCCGTGCAACATCATGTTTTACCAAACCGTCATAAGCGAATTGACTTACAAGTGTTCCGATTGTTGGGATGGACCGGTGTTGAGTAGTCAAAGCCTCAATCGGGAACCTCTCATAGTTCTCGATTGCTTCCTTGAAACTATTAAGCCCTACCATATCATAGATATTATAGGTAGGCATATCGTTTTGAGTGACAGGTTCAATCTGTTTCGGGTCGCCTGCAATAATGAAGTCGGCATCCTTACTTTTATATAGTATATAAATCATAGGGACTATATCCACCATTGAGGCTTCATCTATTACAATCAAATCCCAGTCAAAATCGCAGATAGCACAGTTATCTGGCTGAAAACAGTCGTAGGAGTATCGTGCAACCGTTGTAACAACGATGTTCCGATCCAAAGAATCTATAAAGAAAGTATCGCGAGACTGCACAACAGCCTCTTCTATCAGGTCTTGACTCTCTGTCGCTCCAAATCGGGTAAGATAGTCACCACAGTTATTGTTATCAAACAGTTTGGTAGCAATTACATCGGCAGCCTTGTTGGTAGGAGTCAGAACAAGAATATTCTTGTACCCATTCGGATTACTTATAACATCTGACAATTTTTTCACAAGGCGAGTGGTCTTGCCTGTTCCCGGAGGTCCATAGATGAACTCTATCCTCTGGTTTAGATTCTCATTGAGATTATACTCATCCTCGAATCCAAGCTGAATAAACCTCTGGCGCAATGAATCAATGTGGTTTATTGAATCACGGGCTATAAGTTTAATCTGAACCACGCCATTAAACTTCTTGACGTCTTTAGCATCTATAGCCAATTCAACTGATGAACCATCAATTTTTATAATTGATGATGCAAGTTTATCAGTCTTCTTTAGACTGCAAAGGAAAACGTCTAACGATCCTGCGTTTTCTATCCAGTCTGGTATGTCTTTTGAAGGATTTTTAAGGCTTACACCTTTTCCAAAATTTGTAATCTCAAATTCCGTGAAGCTAACCTCAAATTCGCGTTCCTTTGATTTCTTATGTTCCGCAAACTGCAAATCCATAAGTAGCTTAAACCATAAGAAGGAATAAGGTGTAGTTGTTTCAAAGATTTCGAGCAACTCATTAGCATCCTCGGCTTTCTCTGCCGCATTCTTTGCCTCTGTATTTTTCCGCTTAAATTTCTCTGTGGCACGCTTGCACTTGTCAGCAGATGATTGTTTCTTTTCAGCGGGGGCATTGTCAAAGAATGGCTCATCCGGATTGCCCCCAGTGTGCATATCAGGAATATCTAAAGATGACGCTTTACCTCCTCCAGACTGTGATGTTGCAGGTCGTCCATTTGGAGCCTTGCTCATCTTTTCCCATTCTTCACGTTTTTTCTCAATAGCACTTTTCCTTTCACGCTCATCTTTATGGGCATCGGGGTTAGTGGCATCAGAGGTCTGATAGTTCCCATTAAAACTATCTTTTCTCTCATTATTATCAGCTGATTTTGTCGCGGCTACTTTTCTGGCAGCTTTTTCAGCCTTGGCTTTGGCCAAAGCCGCTTGAACCTCGTCCTCTGTAAGGCCGGATTCTTCAACCATCTTGCCAATGCGATTTCGCTGAATTTCCTCATCAGTAAGCCCGAGTTCCTTTAAGTCTCGTTCTTTCTTCTGGATTTCAAGAAATTCTACAATGGAATCTGTTATCTCATAACCGGCTGCGTCCAACTCTTCGAGATACGTTTCCGAAGGAGATACCCACTCATTATTTATACAAATCCATTTAAGAGATTTAAGTTCTGTATAAAGTTTTGAATCCGCAGGTTGCGCGCTATACCAGCTATAATAGCGGTACCTACATCTTGCATACCTATACTTACTAAGATTCTCATCTGCAAGCCAAGACCAAAGAGTCTGTGACGTAACCTTATCCTTTCTTTTATTATCAGCGAACTCCTTGATATTTGGGAAGAAATAATCAGTATATTTAGCTGCTGTATGGGTACGCAGATTAAATCTTTTAATTACAGCAGATGGCACCCAGCCCTCGTAATAATTTTCCTCCGATTGAATTGAGGGTCTAAAAATGACACCCAATTCTATCAAGAAAGCCCTATAGCGCTCTTCTGTATATCTCTTTATAAAGTCAGCGTATTTTTCAGAAGCTACAAAGTTGCACTTTACCCCATACATAAAAGATTTAAGCATCTTTGAGTCATAATATATCGGGGTAGATAACAACGTAAATGAGTCGTTCTGCGTAAGCAACGCAAAAGACTTCTTTATCTCGCCGAGTTTTTCTGCTCTCTTTTCAGCATCCTCAATTCCTTGGAGATATTTATATATAAACTCGAAAAAGTGCAGCAATTGTTCGCTCGACAATTCTTTCGACTGACAGTGTTGGAAGATAACAGAACCTATGTAAGACCATGAATCGGGCTGTGTAAGATGAAGAGCATTACGGAGAAAATTCCTTGTAACATCCTCCTTTAGATACTCCTCGTTGACAAATTTATAATCTGTATCATCTACCTTTGTTTTAAGCGGTAGAAAAACGTTCAACTCACCCAACGAGGTGTAGGCAGAGACCCACTCTCCGGTAGAAGTCTTAACTATCGGAGAAGAACAGGCGGAATAATCCCATGCGTTTTCATCATCGTCAGTCTCCCACGTTTCATGTTCTTTCTTGTGCAGGTGGTTATATAGTCTTTTTACCCAGTCATAGGACTGTGCATCCATAAATTCCGGAGTTAATTCTCCGAGAAGATCATCGGCATCAAATGTCTCAACACCTAAGGTCTTAGTCAATAAGTTTCCAAGCTCATAGTCCTCATTAGCCATTCCCCAAATTTTGGCATTTAAGAAATGGACATCCTCTCCTTTGAGTTCTTGTAATTGGTCAGTGGATATAAGGTTCGCCAATGACAGGTTCGAGACCATAAGAAGACAGTCTGGAGTTGAATATAATTTCTCCCTTGAAAGTATTAACTCATTCTCTTTGATTATCTCAATATACTTTTTTCTAAATACGGAATCATCCCTCTCTGGCCAATAGTTTCCTCTCGGTGGAATTATACGGAGGATATTCCCATCGAAGATTGTCTTTTTTGATTTCAGATAATAATCCCTTAGGATAGGCAAAGCTTCTGCTGAAAGGTTCGCCAACAATCGCTTTAAACTATCATTATAGCTTGTGTCTTTTAGCTGTTGACGGCTGTTTACCAGTTCAAAAGGAGCATGAGTAATACAACATATATCTCCAAATTTTTCCGAAGTAGGAAAGAAACAGAACACATTCGGTCGAGTTTCTACATCTATGTCGCCATCCTCAGTAAGACCATATCCAACGCTGATATAATAATTATCCTTCTGCTCGTTATTTACCTTAATCGGACGAGTAAACAGGTGCATCATCTGTTTCTCTCCACGGTTGTCAATCTCGCACAGATTATGGGTGATGTCTTCCACGACCTCCTTAAATTGGGATTTCTTGGAATACACTCCTTGATACTTCCCATTGACAATTACCGATACATTTTGTAAATGTCTGAGGAACAGTATGGGATTATTAAGACTTTCAAGTTTTGACTTTATATCATTGAACGCCTTATCCGGTTGATCAAAAGGGAATACGAATATTGTTTCCTTTGGTGCTCTGGCAGGATAGTCAGAAGCCATTTGAGTCGGCACAATGAACTGTTCTATACGAAAACAGAAAGTCTCGTCGTAGATTTCAGGGGTGCTACTATATTGGTATATAGCCTTAAATCCAATGCCAAATTTACCTATCTTATTGCCTTCATCTTGTTGTTTTCCTGAAAAACCAATGGCTGTGATTGCATTGATATGACCATACGGAATGGCATCTTCTCTGTCTTCTGAAACGGTGAATCGTTCCGTGCCATTATGACGGAAAACAAGCTTCTTAGGGTACAGTTCAAATGTGACTTCGCTGGCACGCGCATCATCGGCGTTCTGTAAAAGCTCATATATGAAATGAGCCTTTTGATTATACATATCCACAACGCTTTGCTTGATGCCCCGCATTGCAAAGTCATCAAGAACCTCAGCCTGCTTGCTTCGCTTGGCATGAAGGTCATCAAATAGTTGTTGCTGTCTCTGTGTTATTGCCATATTATCCGATTCGATTTCATATCTGTGTCAACATTCAATAACCTGCAAGTCATCAATATTCGTCGATATGTCTAATGCATAACAAGTCATATGCAGGACTAATCCCAGTCATTCAGATTGTTGACATATTCGTCTATGTCGGCATCATCAAAGATGTCCGACAGTTCACCGGTGTTTTCCTGATAGTCAAGGTCCACCCACATATCATGTTCGGGGTCTCTGTTGTATGAATCCAAATTATCAAATGTTTCCATTTTTCTCTGATTTCTATCAATTTTAATAATCAAATAGATTTCTGGATTGACGTCTTTCTGATTCAAGACATTCAACAAGCTCTCTCAATGCCTTATTCTTCTCAAACCATGGAGAACTCTTTATATTCATCTTTGAAGAGAGTAACGCTTCAATCTTCGTCACAGCCTTCATTATCATTTCAGTACTACATACAGGGATAATACCGTCCGGCGCATATGTTGACAAATATGCCTCCGATGGATTTTTAATTCCACGTCTTTTACATACAAGCCATGCCACAGTCTCAGCTTCAAACTCACGCTCTTGTATAGTCATGCGACGTTCCTTACTTCGATCATAATACAAGTGCCGACAGAACAAATGACCAAGCTCATGACATAAAGTATGGAACTGACTCGCTTCATCAGCTCGACCGTTTACACTGATTATAAAGGCCGACTTTGCTTTTGCAATACACTTATCCGAGACATGAAACGTCACTTCGCCCTCTGTATAACGGGAAAGATAGCCGCCGTAGGTATTAACCGCTTCAAACTTAGTATCGAGACATATACCTAATTGGGCGAGATTCCAATAGAGATTATCAATATCATCCTTGCTTGGTTTACCTGACGGACTAATAAGCATCTTATCCCATTTCTCGAATATGGCATCTTCCGAAATTTCCTCTGTTCCCGGAATATGTTCTGTGTCGCCATATTCAAACATACATTGAATCGGCCCGAAGTTCATCAGGGTGATAAGACGTTTCGCATTTTTCTTAGGACGCCTGTTAAAAGCGGCCCAATTTTTACCATTGAGTACCAGTCTTGCTCCCGGGAGCTGCATTTGCACAAGCATCGCATTATATGGAGCCAGCCATTTGAATCGCCCGATGAAATCCAACATCTTCTTGAAATCATCGCTATTTCGATATTCTTCAACAAGGAATTGTAATTCATCTATATTATCCTTGAACTCCTTCTCCAAGCACCTCTTTTGTTCTGCTTCCTTAAATGTCTCATACCACTTAGCAATCTCTGATTCGGTAACGTCATTGACCAAATCGTAGGAGTCCATTTTGGCGGCAATATATACCGGTACAAGATGCCTCAATCCAGCATAGACGGACTTTATATATGGAATGCAGTGCTCCCCAATGTGATCAATACAGGCGACACAGAAATCTCTGAACGTAGGTACTTGTGATATGATATTATCACCATATCCAAAAACCTCGCTCAGAAGTTCTACCTTTATGTGATTTATAGATTGAGCCATTCGGTGAAGCTTTATTAGTTGCAAGAATGCTTACAGTAATAATTCGCTGAATCCTTCGGTTATTGCTTGTATTGCGTATGCGACCATGCTTCCGGCCGCGTTCACGGTCAAAGGCTTGTCCGACGCAATATCACATACACGGGAACATACCGCACCGTTTTCAGGATTGATTATAAGCCAAGCAGGTGATGCCGAACCATTGAATATATTGACATTCTCGATAGCTTTTTTAATCGACTTTATCGGCACTCTGTTCTCTGTATAGAGTGTAAAAGTTACGACACCGGTTTCAAGATTCACTATGAAGTCCGCGTCAAGCCTATCTTCACCAGTGTCATCAATTTCGGTACTGATCTCGGCATAAGGGCTATCGGGGTCTTTGTGATACTCAAAAGCATAACCCGCTGATTCCAATGCTGCGATAATATTCTTGCAACTCGGATTTAATTTATCCAACGCATCATTGAGCGCCTTTTTTACCGGCTTTTCTTTTTGTGGCGATTTCTTACAACGCTCCGGAAGGACCGAGTAGAAAATCTTGGCCCATATAAGTTCATCTCCCTGTGGGTTTCCAAATACTATATCATTCCCTTCTTCATCTGTGATGTATTCGATGTCAGTCGATTCAACTCTTACTCTGACAGATTTTGTACCATTAAAGAAGGTGATGTATTCGGTCGGCAACGCTACAATTTCATCGTCTTTTATTTCTGCAAAATAATGAAGATTCTGATTCAAAAGATTGTAGCCAAAGGAAAGACCTTCATTATCCATTTCAATGAAATCATCAACCTCTTCTTCATCAAGAGGGATGAACAGCTCTTTACCCTCTCGTCGAATTGTTGGAATCTCGACAGATTCAGGCAGATTGTTCTCATCCAACTCAGAATATTCAAAGATACCCTGTTTACCTTTGACATTCAGAATAGGGTTCTTGAAAAGACGGGCATTAGCAAGGTGAAAATTATATATTGGATGATCTGGATCTTCTGAAGTAGCCGCCCAATCCGAACTGGCTACATCATTAGTGGTACAGTCTACAATATCTACAACGCCAATAATTGCTCCGGTCGGCATATCCTCGATAAAAGGAACTATACCGAGACGTTCTGCATTTTCGATGATAAGCTGATATAAGAGTGGCAGCTCGTCAGTCGATTCAAACTGTTTCTTTTTACCTGTATGGATTAAGACACGTTGAGGGAATGATTTCAATTCCCATGTGCGGTTCTCAATATCTTTTATCCCTGCCGCAATATATTGAGCCCAGGGTTGCTGTATCGATAGACATTTCATATTAAATAACGGATTCTGTTGTTTCTATTTCTATTGGGAGGTGATCGCTCAAAGAAAGCCATTGCCAACGAGCATGAATTAAAATTGATTTGACAAGTTCCGGGCTTGCGAAGCAATGGTCAATGTGTAAAGGCTTGTCAAGATGTCGGTAAAGATAAAATGTGGGAGTTTTCTCTTTTCCTTGCTCCTGCTTGTGGTAGAGATGCCACATAGGGAGCAGACCTTTCGGTTTAAGCAGTTCAATTACATGGCCGAAGCTCTTGCCCGATTTTCGGATGTGCTTCGGGTCGAGAGTAACATTACTGTTCAGGTCGCCGATAATGATGGTCCCGTCATTGAGGCGGTCTGATACAATTTCAATCCAATCCTGGAGTTCTTCGCAGTATGGGTCACAGGCCCATGCTGCAACAAGATTGAACGAGTCGTTGACTCTGACTGGGATAAAGACACGTTTATCCTCCGCGCCCCAATCAAGGCGGTCAAGGGAAACGTCAGGGCGTGTGGTGAAAACCATTAGCCCTTTATAGGAGTAGACGCCTGCCCAATGGTAATTCTTGAAGAAGTTGCGATAGCCCGAATCCTTGCAGGTTTCAGGATTTTCGCACTCTTGAATGACGTATATATCGGCATCTAATTCAAGAATTGCCTTATATTTTTCACGGAACTTTCCGTTAGCGTTCCAACTTACGATTTTCATAAGGTGTTTGATGTTTGATTTACGAAAGAGAGTCTGGATTGGCACAACGATATATTATACCTCTCTCAATGCGTCCTCCATACGCTTTATACATTTTTTCGGTACGTTGAAATAGCAGTTTGGCGTATCCGGTATTCTCTGAAACTTATAGCCGCAATGGTGCATCGCCAAGATAAGGGTGCCGTTAGAGATATAATTGATGCGGCCATGAGTAATCTTATTAAGCAGACGTTCAACCATGTGCTTCATACCATAGGATGAGTAATCTTCGTTGAACTTATGATAACGACCGGACGGAGAGTGAAAGTAACACTTGATAATATCCTGTGCGCACATAAGTTCTTCTAAGTTAAACTCAGAAAGGTTGACAAGTTTAGTACCTTCAGTCAACCCTCCAAAAGTGAGGCCCTTAAGAGTCTTATCTTTGGAGAGATAGGCAAACTCGCGCATCCAATCTCCGGTATTATTCTGCCAAAAGTAATATAAATAGTCCTTCTGTTCTTCCATTTTATTTCATTGTAGTGTAGTATCTTTAACTGAACAGCCTTTTTCCCTAACCCATTACAGGTAAATTGATGGTGCCGGCTAACTGGATTTTTTCGATGAGATAATCAATCCCAATTTCATAGGGAGCGTGACTATTATTTTCGTGCCATCTTAAAGCCTCGTATAAAGTCTCCGATGTGATAATTTGAGGTTTCACTGTATATGTGTATTTATTATTGGCTTCAATTAATGACCCTGTAAAATCTTTATCCAAAATGGAACCATGTCCATCAAGATGATTGTAATAGAGCAGTAGCTTTGCTATAAGCCAAGCCATTCTACGCGGGGCACCATACTTCTGCACTTGGAGGAGCAGAGAGTTGGGTAAAATACGTTCCATCTCATCTAACAACTCTTGAATACTGAACTCATGGTATCTTATCTTATTATAGGATAATGGAAAATGAATTTTGAGAAAGCAAAGCAAGAAAAGCAAGTCGGAATTAGCCGGTGCATTGTGCATACATCCAGCAAAAACGAGACGCATGTAATGCACTATCCTATATGTTTTGCGAAGATTTGTATTATTCGCAATTATGAGGTCGCAAGCGCATTCAGAGAATCGGGTTGCCTCACGATCTCTTTCGGACATCCAGCCTGCATCTTCATGTTTTTTGAAGTATTCATCAATACCCTGAGAAGCGAAAAGGCTCTTGCAATATACATCTAACTTTGGAGTGGGAAGACTTAACTCTACGTCAAAGAAGCGTTTTAAGTATTCATTCCCATTAATATAGGCAGACCCATAGAATCCCTGAACAGCATATTGAAGTTGCTCGGTGTTAAGTCCAAGGACAAATATGATGTTTGGCACCTCAAATAAGTGCTTTAAGCGTTCTAATAATTTAACCGCAAATTTGGGGTTACATCTATCGAGTTCGTCGATTATAAAGACAACAGGTTTTTCATTCTTGGGATCCGCAACAATCTCCGTCAGTTGTTTCTTAAAATCTTCAAGCAAGTTTTTGCTCTCTCTATAATCTTTGACTGACTCGATTCCTATATCGGTAACTTCATCTACGACTGCATCTAAATCAGCGCCTAAACGATTCTTAATGATTCCTTTAAGGAGTTCCCCTCCAAATCTGAATGCTAAACGTCCCCCCTTTTTTACAAAGTCTTGGAACCCACTTTTTTGTCCAAACTCCTCTGATAGTTCTCCAATAAGGGCGAGCATAGGATCATCGTAATAATCACATTGCCATGCGTTGAAAAAAAGAGTACGATAGTGGTTGTCTCTGAGATACTGATTCCACATCCTAAGGAAAGTGGTTTTCCCAATACCCCATTCCCCATTGATTGTTATGACAGCACCAGTGTCTGCATACGAATCAATAATTCCGGTCAGCATTTCCCCGAAAGAATGCAAACCAAATAAGTCGTTCTCAAAAGGCTTTTCTGGCTGTACTTCTATTTCAAGTTCTTTGCAATTCATATTCGAATTAGTATCTATGTTTTCTCGCGCCTTTCCAAGTGATTGAGAATACTGTCTATATAATACTTGTTGCTATATCAATTTTGAATTTCGAGATAGGTAAGATTATCATCAAACCGGGATGAGACTTCCGCAATCATTGCCTTCATCTGAGAATCTGAACCTATGACCCTTTCAGGCTCAACCTCTTTATGAAGTCCATCAGAACATAGGAATACAATATCCCCGGGTAAATACTCCTGCTTTTCAATCTCCAAGGGTCCCAGATTATCATCCCCCATCATACTCCGAGTCACGACATTTGAATACTTCTCGATATCCTCAGCACGAAGGGTCTTGATTTTGGCCAGTTCGTTTACTATAGAATGATCCTGTGTGCGATATATCTCTTCCCCATTCCGGAAAAGATATCCTCTCGTATCACCAAGCCAGAGAAAGCGTACCGCTCCATCTTTGATAAGAGAAGCCACAAGGCAACATCCCATAGTTTTTACACCAAGGGCAAATCGCTTGAATGAAAGAGACTCATTGGCATAAATAAAGGATTGTCTGAGTTTCTCATCATCATCTATATTGTCATGCCAATGACCTTCAAGATATTCCACAATTGCCTCGGCACATACCTGAGCAGCCTCCGCTCCTTTAGCGTAACCTCCCATACCATCGGCCACAACAAAGATACCGGCTTCATCGCCCATGCGTCTGTAGGCGATGAAGTCCTGGTTCTCTTTTCTGCTTCCTTTGGATGAAAATTCAATTATTTTCATTTCACGGCTTGTATTGTATCGCCACCGTGTTTTGTAACACGTGGACGAATCTGAATCTTGACTGGACGTGTTGTGAACGCCTTATCAGTAGCTTTAACTGCCCATATATAGGCTTCTCCAGACCCAAGTTGAGCCATCTCTGTGGCAGTAAGGGTATTCAAAGAAGTGATCGACTTTTGCACGTGTTTAACCCACTGCGGAGAGTTGAATCTATGGAGAATGACAACCGAACTGAGTTCAATAATCTCAGTCGGAAGACTCATCGGGTCCTGGCTGGCAATCATAATAGACACTCCTTTATGGCGCATTTCTCGAATCGCTGTTGTAATAGACCCAACAAGGTCTTTATTGTTCATGTATTTATGAGCCTCATCAAAGACGATGAACTTATTAAATCGCTTGCCTTCAACCTCCATCACACTGGAGAAAATATTGAGCATTACAACGAAAAGTCCCAGTGCTTCGTCCTTCTGGATAAACTCGTCTCGAAGGTCAACAATGATTAAACGACCGGGGCGAAGATGACGTTGTAATTTTTCTCCATCTCTGATGTATTCCTCCGCAAATGAAATGCGCATTTCTGCGAGCTCCTTCTGACCGGTAGACAACGAAGAATTAGTCTTTACCCCTCTTCTTATATTTTTCAGTGAAAGGTCGTTTCGGATAGTACGCATGATTTGTGTAAGAACTCGCAGGTATGCAGAGTCATTTCCCATGGCCCCCAAAAGGAACATCCAGTCCTTAACCTGTAGTTCGGACGAATCAAAGGCTATCGGGTAGACTTCAATGCCGGGATATTCGGTTTTGCGCTGCTCGACTTTGCTTTCCGGGGTTAATAAAATCACGTCATCGACAGAGTCAGCGACCGCTCCGTATTGTTCCTTAAGACGAGCGAGTTGAGACTGCTCGTCGTTGGGATAGATCATGGAGGTAAACTCTGGAGCGTAATCCATACTGTCGCTGTAATGGAATATCACGCTTGCCAATGGTGCTTGCAGTTTATTTACGTTACTGAATTGTTTCAGTACCATCTCTGTTACTGAACCTATGGTGTAGCTCTTGCCGGCGCCCTGCACTCCGAACAGGCTGAATGTATTGCACCCGTCAAGATCTATTCCTACAAGGCGATTGCTATTCAGCATTTTTCCAAGTATTCCAAACTGAGCTGAAGACTCATTCTTTCCGAGAAGAATATCACAGCGGGGGGCTGTATAGTTTACATCGACATCCGGAGTGATAGGACCGGGGATTGGTTGTACAGCAGGGACATCCGTATCCGCGTCTTCTTCCGGCTTGGTCACCGGGTTCACAGTCTTATTGTTGGAATCCTTGGATTCAACCTCAGGATTTTCGACGTGAACTTCTGCCGTCTCGACATTATTTGTCGAAATGGTTTCAACCGCTTTTGATTGCTCGACTTCAACGGAAACAGGAGTCTCCATTGGCTCGTCCTCCTTAGGATTGGAGATAATTGCATTCTTCATTGCCTCTTGACGGCGACGAGTTACGATTCTCTCCTTTCTGTCCGGCTCAAAGAAGCTCATGAAGTCACGTTCAACCTCAGATTCGTTCAATCGGCTTGTTTCAAGCGCATGGACATCGTCAGAAAGAATGTCTTGAATCACATTCTTTCCCATCGAATAGAATTGTGTATCTCCCCAAGAATCCTTTATCTGTTTTTCCTCCTGAGAGAAGTTGTATATTAGTCCGAGTTTCTTGAAACGTATGTTATAGTCATTGCCAAGGTCGGCGAGGAACCTACGGTATTCATAGGCGATTTCTGTGTCAAGGACATGATAACGGTCCGCTCTGCTTGCATAGAAGGTAAGCAGGTTGGAAAGTTCAAGTGTCTTTAGTTCTCGGTCAAGACGGTCCTCGGTTGCACTTCCTACCTCGAAATGCGTCTTCAAAGCAAGAATCGTGTTCTCTATCTGTCTTTGCATCTTCTCCTGAAGCTCTTCTGCTTCAGTTCCCGAAAGATTCTTGCGACATTTTATCTCAACGACAGTGAAGATAATCTCTTTATTCTCAGTGTCGATATTTACCAACAGTGTGTCGGCTCGTTCTTTGCTTTCCGAATCAAGGTCCTCGAAAAGTTCCTTATGCAAGTCAATGGGGATCAGGAAAGCTTCCGCCATAAGACCTTTCTTGGCAAGGAATCTCTTTGTCAGCGTGGTGCCCAGCACCTCAAACGCTTTGTTTTGTGTGGTATTCACCTGCATGACAAGCGAGCTGCTGATAGTACGGACATCCTCAAGAAGGCTCTTGAACATATCTCCATCGGCAATGTCGACATTGAACTCCCTAAAGAGCGGAGCCATAAGTCCCATAACCTCGCTGGTCGGACGAGTTGTCAGGAATGACGATATACTGCTTCTTTCCTGTCCAGGAATATAATCGAGAAGATATGGTATTTCCTTGCTGTCACGCGATACTGGCAAGTCATAGAACTCTGGTCCCATATTCTTATCAAAAGTCACAACCCAGTCTGAGACTTCATGCACAAAGCTTAGAAGCATTGCATCGGCCTGATTGAGTACAAGGGTGGTTGCGACAACAGAGTGTTCACTTGTCGACGATACTATTCGACCTATCAGCCCTTGAATATTAGCAAACAGCGCTACGGTGTCATTTGCAAATGGCGATACCGATTCAGGAATAGGTCGGTTGGCATAATATCGGCTCCACACTGTTCCATCAGGGTTACTGTCCTCGCTTACATTACTTTTGAAGACAGTGCCGTTTACAAAGAATGATCGGGCAAGTTCTTCCGGTCTTGCCGTAGCGGTCTTGACCGGGAATGGATTGATAAGGAATGACAGGTGTGCCTGATATTTCTGATAATCCGAAATGAAATCCGAAATGCTGTTAATTGAGAATCGGAGTTTCGGGAAGAGTCGATTCTTTGATGCCTGAGAGAAAGTCTCCGCACTATCCGCAACAACGCTCTCCGGATTAAGCAATTCTGAAAGAGCTTCGCCTGGAACAATTAGCTTGTCGTCAGCGAATAATCGGATTTCATAATCATATTCCTCCTGTACAAAGGTTTGCTCAAGCTTTACCAGGGCATCTGCAAAAACGTTGGCATCACCGGCGTTAAAGAGGTTGATAACAAGTTTGCGTGTATATGGATGTGACTTTACATAGTTCTCAAGATGACGTTTCACCAAAGAAAGACTCATGTCACTGTCAATCTGCTTATCTCGAGCTATGTTGAACAAAGACGCAAGATAGGATTTTAGCTGACGGAACTCCGATGCTAATAAATCGTCATGATTGACAGTCGGTTGAGCATATAGTCCCCAGCCGAATGTAAGTTCACCGACATACTGGTATATCTCCAATGCCCCCTCAGTAAGGACCAAAGGCGATACTTCCATAGTAAGTTCACCCAGAAACAGCTTGTCCAGATTGCGATACCACTGTTTCTTAAGATCAGGATTGTCCAAGGTTCTGTTCTCCCAATCCTTATATAGTTCAAAGATGTTTACCATCCAGCCAAGACGCAAAGGGTGAAGCGGACTTATGAGTTTGGCTATGCTCTTGCTTCCATCCGGCATCTCAATGTTAAGCGATACAGTATCGATATTCGGTATCGCAACCATTGTCGCTTCGTCAAAGTTAAGCCCGTTCAGAGAGGTCAACCATTGTGTAAAATCATTGATATATTCTTTGACTTTGCTGGCGTGTTCGTATACTGCGAATGTATTTACTACTCCTGACTCCGAAGCAGCAGAATCCTGAATGAGCTGAAAAAGTTCCTTTCGCTTATTGATGAGCTCAGCGGGTATTTCTACCGAAGAAGGTAAAGCCTCAAAATGCCAGTCCTGGAGCTTGGTATCAGTCGGATTACCACTGATTTCAGCATTTACATGACCCAGTTCTCCGGAATGCTTGTAAAATGCGCGTTCCAGTTCAAGCAATTTTTTAGGCATCTGAATGGTATATGCGTAAGCAGAACCGAAATCGAAAGAGAATACGTTATTCAACGACCCCTCTTTCCATTCAGTGTCCTTTACTTCCGGCACAGCAATATTCCCACCTTTCCGAAGTTGCTCGATTGAATAGTGGAAGAATGCCTGGAGCAGGTTGTCTGGATGAGTTCTCTTCTGACGTTCAAGATCGTCATCGGTGGTGTCTGTGTCATCTCCTTGCTCTACTCTGATATTGAAGACGTTGGTTTCGTTGGCTCTTAAGACAGTGTGGTCCTGTTGGAACTGGTCACGAGTGAGCGTTTCATCAGCCTCATGCGCCTCCTGCCACTTCTCTTCAATATTCTCGTACTTAAACGGATTATCCGTATCAAGCACCAGAGAATCCTCGTCAAGCACGTGAACACGAAAGAAGTAGTCGCCGTTGTCAAATGAATCTCCGGGTATGGGAACCGTGATTGTCTTGCTCGCTCCGGTGGTTGCTGGGAGTTTGCCCTTTTTCAAGACACCGAAATTTATCATTCCCTCCAGTTTGACAAGTTCAATCTGAAAGGAACGTATTTTGGAACATTCCTTCGGAGCCGGATTGAAGTTCATCCTAACCTTTACCTTTGAACTTTTACCCGGTGGAATCTGGACAATATAATTACCCTCGACATCCTTGACAAGCTCTTTCTGCAAATCTTTACCCGGCATAATTTCTGCCGTGACAAATACCTTCTCATCATCTTCAGGATTCTTGACCAGTTCCCACTTTGAAAAATACAAGTCCGGGTATTTTTCATAGACCCTTTCAGTCAGTGCGACGGAACTTGTAAGATCCGGCTCGACAGTGAAAAACTTTACAAGAGCTCGTTGAATAGTTCCTGCTTTTACAGGGAGCTGAGTTATTTTATCCGACATCGAAACCGAAAAATCACAAAGACCTTCGGAATAAACGCTATTATATACCAAGCGGCGTTCATGCGAGTCAAACTTTTCCCAGAGCAGACTGTCAGGGAAAAGACCAAAGATAAACAGACCCTCGCCCCAGGCTTTATCCGACCAACCTTGCTGTTCAAGGAAAAGGAGATAATCTATCTCCGCTTTATCATTTACACGACCAATTCTTGCGAGCAATCCCATGATTGAGGCATATCGCTGGTATTTCTCCTCCGGGACATTCCTGCGCAAACTCTGTATAAATGGTTCTTGGATTTCTTTTACTGCAAGGTCTTTGAATGTCGCATCACCGTAAGAATCCTCAGCGGAAGTGCTGCTGTTTGACGGAATAAGCACCAGCAGACCCTTTTGCTCGTTGTTACGAAGCTCTATGAGTTTCGTTGCATGGATATATTCATCGCCCCTAAGGTCATCCGACAGTACAAATATGTCGATATCAGGATTGATTAAACGAAGTTTCGGCAAGAGCTTCCTGAGCTCCTGTATTGGCAGTCCTGTTATCTTCATGCAGTGTCCCGGGGCTGCCGACTTTATTTCATCACGCCAATACTCACAGACCAGCGTTAGGAATTTGTCGTAATATAAAGCTGTATTATCCATTAGTCGTCTATTTTATAGCGTGGGCGTATTTTTTGAAGTATGCATGCATCACTCAGGTCTGAATAGAATCCTATCTGACGGAGTTTATTGCGGAATGCGTCCATATTCTCTTTGAATGCGGCATGTGCCTGAACGTCTGCATTTGCAAAGCGAGGCTCATCTATGCCGTTTATAATCAGTCCGTACCGCTGTCGTATTTTCTTGGCAAGTTCCTCAATGGATAGCGAATTAGATGTATAACTACCTTTGCCGTCCTCCTTTAGAACGAGCAACTGAACAATGGTCTCAAGTAGTTTAGAGCCCATGGCCCCTCTTCGTGGATGACGGCGTGAACGAACTCCGCTTGCTGTCAGCATGGATTCGGAGTTTTTCATTGTCAACTTGTCAAGGCACTGGAGATGATACTTGTATTGATAATTGCTGCCACCGCTTGTGTTTTCAAGAAGATGGATATACTTCCCGAAATAGTCATCGTCATCAAAGAATTGTAGCATCTCTTTTATTGCGGATACTGTTTCTTCATCATTTCCAACCTCGTTGATTATATCATCGATGTCGCGTTCATACCAACTGTCACTTCTGTCAAGATCATATTTCAGGAAGTGGAGACAGGCTTCTACTGAAGCGTCCACATTCTTGTTCTTAAGACGGTTCTGTATTACATTAATCTCAAAAGTCGCCTTAAAATACCGGTTCAGCATATTAGTCAACCGCTCCATATCGGCAACAGCATATGCCGAAACTCCGCTGTCAAGATCCTCTGTCATGTCTATAACCATGCTCCAGTCATCCGCAATCTGTGTCGTTCCCTGTTCACGCATTCTGGGCAACAGACTGATGAGTTTCATTTCATAGAGCGAAAGATGGAATCCTATCAGGATTCGAAGGTACTCCATGAAAACTGTCCTTGGCAGTAAATCCTGATAAACAAGCAGTCTTCTGACATCATCATTGAATATCTCGGTCTGATGTTTCAAAAGTGGTTTAGTGTCATCAATCTCACTTTTGGCTGTTTTCTTTTCTGAGATATTCTTTGACAACAATAGAATCCCGACTGTATCTACATCAAGCTGATTACTCTCTATTATTCTGTTGGTGTCTTTATCCCAGCCTTTTGACATATAAGAATATAGTCCTTTCAGAACTTCAGGACTCTCCTTAAGCATCATGAAAATTTGGTCAGACGCATTATAGTCACGGTTTATTGCGCGATTCTGTATGCGATAACTCATGAGGTGCATCGGCCGAAGTGAAGAAACTTTTTCCTTCACTACATTGCCTCTGTATACCATGGAAACGAGATTGGCGCGAATCCAATCCTCCACGGCCTCCATATTTTCCGAGACTCCGGAAATTAAACCTTGCCGTTCCAATGCCACCATATATCCTTTGAGACTATCAACGGTATGCTTACCCTTGATTTTCCCGAGTTTGATAGTCGCTCCGTTAGCGGCAATCAACTGAAAGAGATTGGTGAGCACATGGTCAAGGGGCACCATCTTTGCATCAAGAGCCGTAATCGATGGATTACGGAACACGATGTTTTTCTTTTTTAATTTGATTATCATAACGTTTGGCCGTTAAGCGGTTCGATTGAAAGTGTATTATCGGCATTGAGACGGATGACATAGAACTTCTTATTGTTTTTTGTCACCAGAATCTTGTCGTAGGTTTCACTCTCAAGGAGATTCTTAAAGATCTGCAATTCGATGAAGCGGCCCTGAAGGTCGTTCACACTCGGGTTAAAGCCCTTCTTGATATAGTCAAGCATTTCATATAGGTCAAGGCTTACAGTGAGCTGAATGCGATGATCAGCCTTATGCCGGAACGTAAAACTGTCGCTTTCGTATTCAAGATACTCCGTGAGATTTGGAGTCTCGTTGACAAAGAGCTCAAACTCATCCACATCGAATACTCTGTATGATTTCGATAATGGGTCATTGATATGCGAACAGGAAAGTAGCAGATACTTTTTGCTCATTTTTGAGTTTGCACATCCTTCACTTTTTGAAATTGCTGTCGCAATATTCTCCTTGGTTTCGGCGAGCTTTTCCACATCGGCATCCGTAAGATGGAGATGCTGATAGAAACTCTCGATTGACTGATACGGTAGTCTCCGCATGAACAGTGAGTTGCCGGTCTTGGCGTCCTTATCAGCTCCTTCAAAGAAGCGATGCCTAATCCACGTCTGATGACGCTCTTTAAGTAGGAATTTACGGTTAGGGTCGCTTTCAAGTTCATAGTACGGCAATAGCTCATAACGCCGATTGAACTCGTCGATAAGACTTCTCTCCCTTTCGTTGAATACAAGATAGTCCTTCTTATCTTTCTTCCGGTAATACAGGTCGCGGTCAAGCGCAGGTATTGCAACCCTTGCGATATCGGTGTCACGCACCATCTGCACAAGTCGGTCGTTTGAGTCGAGACCAACTGTTTCAAAGCCTGCTTTTGTATTATAGAATGGCTGGGCTGTAATATTGAAATAGTAATATTGCCAGTAAAATTCGGGAGCGAATTTATCAGCTGTGATGTTCTCTATAAGTGTCTTGACCTGGGCGCAGGAGTGGTCACGCGTCAGCATGAACGCTATGAATGAACGGAGGTCGCGCATGGTAATGTGAAGCTCACGCTTATATACAATCGTACGCAACAGCCATTCCAGTCGGGTTATGACTTCATCTCCTGCGGACGTGTCCTGCATCGTGTCGACGTTGTATTTGATGAAACAACGGTCGGCTACAGGGCAACCGGAACATTTACCCCAAAGATCGGGCTTCGTAAGAGCCTTAATCTGCTGGCGCAAGAGACTGGGCTCATTATCACTTTTTGCCGTTACACTTCGGAGGTTCAGGTTGATGACCATTAATCCCGGTATAAGCTCAGTGTGGCCTTCCTGATAGAAATACTCCTCTATATTCTCTTTAAGGTTTTTGAACTCCGGCCTTTCCGACAGAAAGTCTACAAGACGTCCTTCGTTAATTGCGATAATTCGCCCTTCAGGAGCAGATGTATAGTCGGTCAAGCCTTCAAATGGTTTGAAGAACTGTGAAAGGACCTCTGTGTTCGACATTGCATCTTCATCCTGCGAGCCATCATAGTTGCTCTCAAAACGGACACCTCCAATGGTGAAACGTGAGCCGTTGCGAGTCTCGAAACTCTCCTTATCTGTGCCTCTGTTCTCTACCTGGTGTATGAAAGCGGTTTTTCCGTCACCGGCATTACCGGTAATGATGATAAGTTTATATTTCAATGTCTCTATATCAGCCATGAGCTTCTTGTCAAGCTTAGTCTCGGTATAGGTCAGTGAATCAAAAGGCGATTTCTTGATCCCGGCACGGGTACCGCTATTGCCATGGCTCGACTGGCTATATAGAGAGTTGATGTAATCAACAATGTCTTGCTCAATAGACTGAGATGATACTGCTATTACATCCCCCTTTTTAAGTTTCATCAATCCATCTACTCCGATTGCTTTCAACGCGTCAAGCATATCCTTTGCCGTAGTGAATCGACGCTTGTTGTCAGTGATGAGTGATTTCATCACAAAGTCGGCAAGTTGCTCCGAGAGGTCCGAACGATACTTACGGATGTCGGTAGCCGCATTCCTCATATTCGGGCATGGATTGCTTCCGGGCCATGGATAGTTATGAGCCAACAACTCATAGAGCGTGACACCCAAAGAGAATGTATCGGCCGATTTATCCCATGCTATTCTACGAGACGACTCCACAAGATCGGGGGCAAGATATGGGAGTGTGCCGGCAAATGATTTATCATCTGTCGATGTCGATATGTTGAAGTCGATAAGGACATAGCGTTGACGATTGTCCCACACTATGTTGTTAGGCTTTATATCACGGTGGTAGATGGGCGGTTCCTGCGACTGCATGTAAACCAGAGCATCCAAGGTCTGGGTAGCCATCTTGTAGATTTCTTCAAGAGGCAGTTTCATGTCGCCTTTGCTCTTTGTGTAGTCACTGAGGTTGTCACCCTCAAGCAGCTCCATCAGAGTATAGAACATCCCCTGATCGGTCTTTCCGTTGTAGATAAACCTTACGATATGCGGATTGTTGAGACCGCGCAAAGCCTCAAACTCATTGATAGTTTCGTTGGCAGCGACGCTCTTGTCAAAGACTTTGGCAGCATAGAACTCGTCCTGTACCAGATGTTTCGCCTTGAACACACGTCCAAAACCGCCCTTGCCAAGCTCTTCATACAGCACAAGGTCATTTGAAATCTGGTCTCCGCTTTTCAAATCCTTAAGATCGACATTGGCCTTTGGCTGTGTCTGCGAAGAATGATTGTTGTTTTCCTTTGACTCCTGGGGATAAAGATGGCTGTTTATAAAGTCAATGACCTGTTGCGCATCATACCAGCGTTTGTCAAGGTCTTCGACTATGGTGTTCTGCACAAACTCATCGACCCACTTGGGCAGATCCGGGATAATCGCTGTCGGCAGCTGGTCAGGCGTCAACTCTCCTCCGAGAATGTGGAACTTCAAAGGACTATCAAACGGGACCTTTCCCGTCATCAGTTCATAGAAGATGACGCCAAGTGAATAAATGTCGGTTCCCTCGCATACGTCATCCTCTCTCAACTCCGGAGCTGCATAAGGATTATCGTCGGTGCTCAGACCTGTGCCTACGGAATAATGGAGGTCACTATGCTTTGCGAACCATGCAAAATTGAAATTGCCTAACTGTGCGGTGCCATCGTTAAGAATAAAAATATTCTCCGGTTTGACATTGCGGTGGAACACGCCCTTTGAGTGTGCCACTTTAAGAGCCTGCGCCACATCGCTTATAATTTTGAGCTTTTCTATCTGAGTGAATGTCTTGAAGCGTGATCGAGCCTTGACGGTGTTTGCAGCCATATAGGGCGCAATCTCATAAAACATCGTCTCCTCATCATTGATACGATATTCCGACTTCAATATATAAGGTGATGCCTCTATTATCTCTTGGGCTGTCTGTGCATTCTCGACCTTCTTGCGGAAAGTCTCCATCTGCATGGGGCTTTCATCACGGACAAGAGGATACTCACGGATACGATAGTACTTATCGACGAATCCCTGCGGATGGCATAGATACTCGGTGAAATCTTCCGTCTTCTGAAGCACCTCGTCAATAATACGTCCGCAGATACGGGTACGTTGCGCATGGTTGCGCTGCGAGGTTGCCCCTGACAGATATTCGGCTATATCTTTGGCGTACTCGCTTATGGAGTTAGGGCTACGTCGTATCGCATCCGGGTTAGTCAAAAAGTCTAAGAGCGGCTGGTCAAGCTGAAAAGTGGCGGCAAAGCAGGCGCTTTGAGGGTCAAGCCCGAATTTGCTCTGCTGCGGATGGCTCAGCGTCACAATCGTACTGATTATGCCGAACCGCCATGACGGATTTTTCTGCTGAAGCTTGCTGGCGAGAATCCTTGATTTATATGTTGCTGATTTGTGCGGATTCTTACGCTCCGCGCCATTGACAAACCACAGTTCGTCATCGCCCTGAAGTTTGCCAGCCCAGTCTTTGTTCTCAATATGATATATGCCGTGAGGAGCAATCACTATGCAGTCATATTCAAAGAATTGCACTGCACCGTTTATCTTGGTCGCATATTCTCCGTTCGGGATGATATAATAATCATCCGGAAGATTGGCCACCAGATAATCGTGAAGCTTCTTTTCTCCGGGCTGCACGGCTCCATCGCCTTGGATTGGTTTATATAGTTTTCCCATTGTCAATCTTTGTTTATTCTAATTTGCCATGTGCCCGATTTCTGTGCCCCGACATGCTCCATGAAGATTCCCACGTCTTCAAGTTTTTTGCGTTGCACTCTGATGGACTTGACGCTTGTGTTCATCTTTTCAGACAGTTCAACAAGTGTTATCTCAGGGTTATTCCAGACATATTCCAGAATTTTGCGTTGGTCTTCGGTAAGTGTGTCAAGCAGTTCGGCCGGGATTAGGGCATTTAATTCTTTTGTGCCCTTTTCTGTGTCCTTCGTGCCCTTTTCTGTGCCCTCCACACTTTTCCTTCGGGGAACCAAAGGCAATGTCAGCCACACCTCGTTGACTTCCTGCTCTTCATGTATTTCAGGACAGTCGAACCCGAGAGTATCCCAAGCCTTGATTATCTTCATAAAGCCGGATCCGATATTGTCACCGAATCCTATCATTCGCAGCATCTTCTGGATTGTACTGTTGCGTGCCTGGGTATAGTCGCCGTTGTAGATACGCTCGGGTGAGATTCTAAGCGTGCCGGGATTTCGCATCACTATCCTGTCGGTGCGACGGTCAATGCGTAGCACCCCTCCGAGCAGATAGTCGCAATACGTTATGCAATTGATCATCGCTTCCCTGACAGCTTCATGGAGGGGACCTCCGTCACGTCTCACCGTCCCTTCGAGTTTACCCTCTGATGGCAGCGTGAAAAGCAGTTTGCGAAGAGCCAGAACAAGAAAGTTATAAAGATTGTGCTCCCAACGGCCGTCGTCAGTGAGGCGGTCGTTCCATTTCTTGCTGTCGCCCGGCTCTATATCAATCAGGTCAAGATAGTCGAGTCTGAAGTTCGGGAAGTTCTTGCGGATATGAATCCCTTTGCCAAACATCAAAAGTCCGGCCATGGTTATTCCTTCAACCCCTTTCTGACGGTTGATGTCATATCCTCCCATTTGAATCAGGAAGTCTCGGTCGTTGAGTTCTTCGTAGGCATGTCCCGGATTCAAGATATTGAATGACCGACGATACTTTTCAAGAGTCTCTGCGTCAATATCCTCCATACCGTAATGCTCTATAATCTGAGAGTCGGTATTGTCCGAACTGTCACGAAGCAAGAGAGCAAGCTCCTCTTTGGTCACCTGTCGGTCTCCCTCGTGTCCTCTCTTATAGGTGCCCTGTTCCAACTTCTGATTGATGTATATTGGCTTTTGACGATAGTCAGCCTCCGGAACATTTATGTAGATTATATCCTTTCCATCGACCTCCACAATTCGTACATCACTGTCGACAAGCACGCTTCGGTTTACCTTCTGCGGATTATGCAGCTGGTTGAAGAAATCGGTGACGACCTTATTTGAATCCTGAACTCCGGTAACTTCAAATCTTTCAGCGATAGGCTTCTCCTTGTTTTCGTAAACGCCTAACAAGATAACGCCGCCGCGGGTATTGGCGAAGGCAGAATAAGTCTCCCATACCGAATCCGGCACGGACTTCTTGCACTTCTTCATTTCAAGTGTGGAATGCTCTCCATGCTTGATAAGCTCTTTGATATTTTCAGCGGTGATTGTCATCA
Organism: Muribaculaceae bacterium; assembly: GCA_009775365.1. Lineage (GTDB taxonomy): Bacteria > Bacteroidota > Bacteroidia > Bacteroidales > Muribaculaceae > Lepagella. The sequence continues at coordinate 4,101 of VSPM01000032.1, read as the reverse complement.
TTTGTTGTGTTTGTTTTTATCCCAGCTTTCGATTTCAGTTTCAACCATCGAGATGGCTTTTTCTTCTTTACAGAAGGCCCTATAGAGACAATCTTTGTATTCTCTAATGATGCCGGTGATGGTTGCACTAAGTTCTTTTGTAGGAATAAAGATAGGTACTGTCTCAATATTTTGCACATCGAATCGCTCAATCACTGCCCCATATTTCAATGATTGCATGTAGTCGTATGAACTGGGCAATGAAAGATATGTGTAAAGATACTCCGATGTAAACAGAGCATCATTTGACTTTAGCCTTATAATGTCAGGAGAACCTATGGCTTGTTTATCTTCGTACTCTTTGGTTATTAATTTTATTAATCCACAAGCGCCGGCACAAGAGATAAGGATAAGTCCATCTCTTAACCAAAGTTGATCAAGGTTTGGCGTTCTTGTTTTTGAAAGATACTCACAATGTGCAAATGGATTTACATCAAAAACATCAGAACCTTTCATATAAGGATATCCATCCCTCACGTATGAACGCTTGAACATACCCGGGTAAGATAATGTAACATTACATTCCTTAAGCGGTTGTGTCTTATCAGAAATACGCTCTAACATCTCGACGCCGTCATTGACAAAGACGGGCGGGTCAAGTCGCATTTTCAGTGAAGACCGTATATCTTTTATGGATATAGATGCTGTTCTATACCCGTTGGTCTTATCGAAAGTGACGCCAATAGATTCCTGTAAAATATATTTAGCTTTATCAAAAAATTCGGCTGCCTTATCGCGCAATGAGGCTGCGTCACGGATAAGCTGATCAATCTCCTTCTGCATTTCCTCTGGAAATACCGGGACTGGAATTGTTGAAACATTTGCCGGTTCGATATGCTGAATAACTGCTCCAAATGTTCCTTGCGTCAGCATTGCGTATCCATATTTCGATGAAAGATACGCATACAAGTATCCACCCCCCAGGATGTCCTTCGGCTTAAGCCGAAGGACATGCTGGGAAGCAAGCTTCCCAGCATGTCCGGTGTTCGTGAACACCGTGTTGCCAATCGTGCCTGAACATGACACAAGAATCCAACCGGGATGGAGCATTTTATCGGCCATATCCTCGGTATATTTCCTTGAAATCAGTTTTATATCCGACAAATCGGATTTCAACATAGCTGAACTTCCGACAAGTGGAATACCTGTCTTAGGATTGTTCACATAGACTCTCTTCCATCGTCCAGCGTGCCATATACGTTCCATTACGTCTCCGCATTTAACCACAGGATAGGGACAGTCCGCAATTATGCGCCTAACTGATACCCCCTCACTTAGCTGAAAGGAAGCATCAATCCTCATGACCGGAGCATTAGCAATATCGTGACGTTTTACTACTGCGGTCTTCATTACTTTCCCTTTAAGGTTTCAGACAGAAATTCACGATATGCTTTTGCTACGTCAGGCAGATCGTCATCAAGGTGCTTGATGCGCTCATGGCGTGAGCATAACTGTTCTCGGCCGTCAGCAGTAATCGATATCCAGCGGTGGTCATGGTCAAACAGCATTTCAGCGCCATCTTCATCGCGCTTGTAGATGGGCACACCACGACGGTCTTTGCCCACCTTGTCAACAATGGCCATGAATACGTCGTACTCTTCTTTTTCAATTGGGACGAGACGTTCTTTGGCTGTTTTCTTCTGTAAGAAAAGAAGCGATGCCTGAACTCCGACCTGCGGCAGGAAGGTCTCTACCGGAAGGTCGACCGATGCAAGGAGTTTGAAATTCTCGAGTATCCACTTTCTTACAGACTCCATATTGGGGTTGCCAAGAATAGAGTCGGGCAGTACGATTGCCATCTTGCCACCAGGTTTCAAGAACTCGTGGCAAGCCTCGATAAAGAGCACCTCCGGAGCGGAGCCTCCAAAACGAGAGAGCTGATACTTGGTGGCAATAGCCTGTGCCACCTCCACCTTTGCACCGAACGGCGGGTTTGTGAATATCATATCGAACTTCCCTCGGGCGTTGTCCATTGCTGTCTCGAAGGGGAAGTCGTGGTCATAGCTTGTCTCTATGCTCTTTGCAACTGCCGGAGCGACAAGGGGTACATCGGGAAGCTGGCCATCTGGATAGTCAAGCGAGTTGATGTTGAAAATGTTGGCATGACCATCACCGGCCATAACCATATTCATTCGTGAAGCTTTGCGCAGGTCCGGGTCAAAGTCGAATCCGAAAATCATCCGACCGGCATAGTCCGACACCAACTGGTCAACCTCGGAAGTGTTGAGCTTGGCTTCGAGACGCACATCATCGAGTTCGGGATACAGATTGCGGGCAATCTTGCGGCGAACATGGTCGAGCGCACCAACGAGGAAACCGCCGGAGCCGCAAGCAGGGTCGAGAACGCGCGTGTCGGGACCCGGATCGAGCATTTCAACCATGCACTTGACTATATTGCGCGGAGTGAAGAACTGTCCCGCTTCCTGCTTAAGCGTATTGCTGACTATAGTCTCGTATGCAGTTCCTTTGATATCTACGGTTGCATTGAGAAAGCTATACTTTGCGAGTTCCGAGGCTATGTAAGTGACGCCGGCATCGGATATGCTGATGCGCTCATTGCCGTCAAACACATCCTTATACAAATCATCGGTTTTAAGCTCCTCAAAGAGCGACTTGATTCTCTCTGTTACAGCAGCCTGTCCTTCGGGAGTGTTCATCTCTTTAACTCCGACCCAGAAACGACGGCGATAGCTCACACGGTTTTTGGCATCGATAAATCGACGCTTCTCATCGTAAAGTTTACAGAAAATCAGGTTGAGAAGTTCCCAGAAGGCATCTTTCTTTCGTCCCTCATTGCCATAGAGATAATTGTGGCAGCGTTTGAATGTACGCACAAGTGACTCGTTTGCGGGAGTACGCTGCGGAGCACGTTCACCGGCCTGTTCCAATTCTTCAAGTGTCTGTCCCTTTGCAGGCCAATCCGAAAGATCTTCACAAGTCACCTGACCGAAATCATCTTCAAGCGAGTGCTGAAACTGCATATCAATGCCATTGGTCCAGCAACCGAACTCACAGTCAGTATAACTGAGTATATTTTCAAGCGTAGCGGTAACACCGGCCTTGGTGTCATCGGTCTTGACCTTGCTGTCTTTGGCAATTACAATAAAGCGGATGAGAGTGTCAGTGGAGTGCGGCTTGCCCTCCTCAAACACGGCTAAGTCCACCTTCTGCTTGCGTTTCTTCTCATCGTCTTCAAAGCTCACATTAAAGTCTCGCTCCAAATCGCTTGCTGAAAAACCGTACTCCTCAATCATCATGGAAATCATGTGCTGAAGAGTAAGCTCCTTCTCTGTGGATTTTTTGATTTGATTGGTTAGTGAGCAAATTATCTGGTCATCATTGAGAACCACCTCGTTCTTGGCATCTCCTGATTTTATATCTTTTTCCGCCATATCGCTTTATTTCTTTATTTTGACATACATAACTTCGGGCTCGGTGACCATTGTAGGATTGATAAGGTCACGAATGTCTATCTCCAGAAGATTAGCGATTTCGCGTAGAGTCTCCAATCCCGGCTGTGCGGTATTGGTACACCATTTAGACACAGTGGCCGGATCGCGTCCCAATTGTTCTGCGAGCCACTTATTGGTGCGTTTCTTCTCGGCAAGAATAACCTTTAGCCGATTCAAATCATTTTCCATGTTGTTTTCAAGTTAGCTAACTGAGTAACACCAACCCGTCGATTGGTGCTTAAAATTGAATTTGACGCAAATTTACTACTTATTTCACAAATGGCATAATTTTTATGGAAAATAATTACTAACTTTGCAAATAAACTTTTTTATATGTTTCTACCAGCCGTCACTATCGAACAAATCAAGGAAATAACCGGATTATCATTCGACAAGGCTTCCGATTTTGAAGCATTGGCTGATATGATTTCAGCTAAGACTTCAAACAGACTTGGTGTAACCACCTTAAAGCGACTTATCGGATATATCTCGGATGACAGAGCCACGAACAAGAGTACGCTTAACATTCTTGCCAAGTCGTACATTTGTACGGTTAAATGTTTTTGAATAATTTCAACTTCAAATTTCAGGATATTCAAGCATGGAATAA
>VSPM01000031.1 GCA_009775365.1 Muribaculaceae bacterium | reverse complement strand
AAATTTACCCGATTCGTACTGAATCGGGTAAGGGGGCTTTTGTCGTTATTTTGTGCTTAAATGAAAGAGCCGTGGCAGATTAAAAACAAATGTCTACCTTTGCAGTGTACTAATATACTAATACACTATGTTAACAGTTAAGAATCTTACATATTCCTACGGCAAGCACAAGCGCCCTGTGCTTGAGAATTTCTCCCTATCTCTGGAGAAAGGAACAGTGTGCGGACTTCTTGGAAGAAACGGAGCCGGCAAATCCACCCTCCTCTACCTTATAACAGGTCTGCTAAAGCCCAAATGCGGCACAATTGATTATAACGGGTTCACTCCCTGGAACCGCGACGTGAATTTCTTGAACGACGTGTTTCTTGTGCCCGAAGAGTTTGTGCTCCCTAATGTAAAGTTGAGCGAATTTCTGAATACATCTTCGCCATTCTACCCCAAGTTCTCCATATCGGATTTTAATAAAATCCTCAACACATTTGAATTGTCGACCGAAGTTCATCTCGGACAATTATCCATGGGGCAAAAGAAAAGAGTGTTCATCAGTTTCGCTTTAGCCTGCAACACTTCTCTCCTTATTTTGGATGAACCGACAAACGGCCTCGACATTCCCGGCAAAAGACTATTCAGAAAGGCGATACTGAACAGCATGAACGACGACAGAACCGTTGTCATATCCACTCATCAGGTCTATGACGTAGACAAGATTCTCGACCATGTGATAATAACCGACACCGACGGAGTTTTGCTCGATAGCGGAATGAGCGCGATCTCTTCGCGACTTTCATTTTCATTCACAACCAATAAGGATCGAGCCGAAAAGTCACTTATTTCTCTTGACGCTCCCGGCGGCTATAATATTATCGAATATGCAGAACCGGATGCCGAAACAGATGTGAATCTTGAAAGCCTATTTGAATTCACTCGCCAGAGACCGTCGCTTGTCGCTGACATATTCAGACATAAAGAGTTCTGAGGCCTGAAAACCATGTACCAACACAAATAGTTACAAAAACACTTCATAAACAGATTATGGACGATAGAAAAGTAACCGTGAAACCTGCTGACAATTTCATGCTCACGGCAAAAAAAGAATTAATCGACAACAAGAAAGCCATCGTTCTTGGCATTGCCTCATGCTGGGCCATATGCATTCTCATGGGATTGCTGATGGGTTACAACGGATCTGGGGGCGGAATAATTGAGGTATCGGTTTTTTGTGTCATGTTCAGCATAACCGGATGCATCGTCGGATCGCTAACATTCAGCAATATGAAAAGCAAAGAATCGCGCATCAATGCCTTGATGCTTCCTGCTTCAACTTTCAATAAGTTCATAGTGAGATGGATTGCCGTCGTGCCGGCTCTATTCCTTATTATGCTGGCAGGATTCTATATTGGCGACCTCACTCGCATTTTTGTGAACTGGGCGCTTGACACCTCTGCCCAATACCGGCACTACAATCAAGTGACAGATTTATGGGTTATTTTATCCTTTGGATATGAAGAGGAAGGCGGTATAATTCTCACTAATGTTTTGCTTTCATATTTCGTAATTCAGTCAATCTACATTTTCGGCGCTATATTGTGGCCTAAACTGTCATTCATTAAAACGTTAGTTGCTTTATGGGTGGTGCAAACAGTTTTCAGTATAATTCTGATAAGCCTTGGCCGTAATTTCTGCTTTAGCCTGAACTTCACCGGGGAATCAGCAGTATGGTGCATTACTATTGCCCAGATTATTATTCTGCTCGGATTTTATACGCTCACATATTTGCGCTTCAAAAAGAGCCAAGTAGTCTACAAACTCTTCTAATCATTCAGATATGGATTTTAAAGATTCCCAGCCTATATACCTGCAAATAACCGACGGAATAATGGACCAGATTCTCGATGGCACATATCCTCCTGACGGCCGCATACCCTCTGTGAGAGAATACGCTGCTAAAGTGGAGGTAAATGCCAATACTGTGATGCGTTCATATGACTGGCTTCAGCAGCAACAGATCATATTCAACCGCAGAGGAATCGGATTTTTTGTCCTTCACGAAGCCCCTAAAAGAATTATCGAGATGAGAAGAAATATTTTCTTCCGCGATGAAATGGAATATTATTTCAATCGCCTTGCCTCATTTGGGATCACTCCCGAAAATCTGGCGAATCAATATGCAGATTATCTCAATCAAAAGCAGAAACGATAAATGCTCCTGCGCCTTTTTCAATAAGCTGAAGATTATTTACATATATAGTGCCCGGCACTTCTTTTACAAAAGGATAAATCTTTACGCCCGCAAGAATCATATTTAATTGCAATCCGACACCGCACACAGTTTTCTCACACTCTATAATCGACAAGGGAAGGATCATGTCCTTCCCTTCTCTATTTATGATTATAAGTTTCCTTGCCAAAAATTTCATCTTTGTGTTTTGTTTTCTCTATGTGAAATAGATTTATTAAGATCGAATTTTATTGGAGTGCCGCTCTTAGAAGGCGTTTTAACTTTATTGCCCCTTTCGCCTGACGAAACTTCAGTGGCTGAACCATTTATTTTGGCCTCCGACGAATCTACTCCAGCCAATGAGAGAGAATCTTTCTCCACGTTTTTCTTTGAAATCCGGGAAGGGAGTCCATAACGTTTCTGGCCTCTTATTTTTCTATATTCAAGGCTGTCAAACGGGAGTTTGCGCAATCGTATGCTGTCAGCATGAACCGGAAGATCTGAAGATTCCTTCGCCCGCAACACTCCATATATGCGTTTTACATTTTTTCCGGTGTCGGTTTGAAGACGCATTTCTATCTTTGGCCTGCCTATAAACATATTTGTTGTTGCCTCTGACGAACCGTCATCATATTCCACACCCAACACGCCTGAAAGTTGAATAGGATTCAACAGGTGCAAAGACCATTCAAGCATGTCGCCACTTGACATTTCCGGCTCGTCGACAGAAAGAATCCAAGCGTCGCTGTTGCCCAATGCGGCAAGATAACTGTGACTGCCATAACGCCAGAGGTTTCCGGCTTCTGTCTCGTCAAAGTCTGTCTCCGCCCCCTTCATCAGTTTTTTCCGCCTTGCAACAATCTCCTTGTCCACTTTTTCAAACAGTTCGGAATAATTGTCGATGTTTCTGCCATACCATGCAAGAGTTGTGTCCAATTGCTCTTGCGTCACTCCATGAGCAGCCAGCACAGAACGTCCCAATTCAAGTCTGCCATCCCTGCTGTGAACAGAAACCGCAGAACTGTTCAGACAAGCCTCGGCGAGCTGCATGTCAGCCATAAGGCTGACCATTTCCTTTTCACTCAACACCTCTTTGGGGCGTCGGTCACATCCCAAGAAAATGGAGGCTGAGAAAATAGCCGCCCCACAGATGAAGAAACGAGATATGGATTTATTTAGTCTTGCCATTTTTTCTATCATCTTCGCCATTCTTATCTGAATTGCCGGCTATGGCAAAAGCCTTTGCCGCGTCAGAAGAATAAAAGAAGATCAGCAAACCGACTCCAACACATATTGAGGCATCGGCTATATTGAAAATAAATTGGAAAAACTCAAAATAGTCACCGCCTACAAACGGGAACCACTCCGGCCAATAGAATGAAAACAGCGGGAAATACATCATGTCTACAACCCTGCCTTCGAACCATCCGGCATAACCGCCACCGGGAGGGAATGCCACAGCAAGTTCCGGAGGCATGGGATTATTGAAGATTTTCCCATAGAAAACACAATCAAATATGTTTCCTGCAGCTCCTGCTATTATCAATGCAACTGCTACAAAAAAGCCGGCCCTTAACCCTTCGGCATTGCGTATTTTAGCCAAAAACCAGATAAACAACGCCACAGCCGCTATGCGTCCAAGCGACAGCACTATCTTATTCCACAATTCAAGCCCGAAAGCCATTCCGTTGTTTTCTATGAATTTCAAGTGCCACCAGCTTGTTATCGGGAGATCCTCTCCCATATAAAAATTGGTTTTTACCCAAATCTTCATAATCTGGTCGGCAAGCATTACGGCCATGATTATGGCAACCACCAGCCAAATGCGGGTGGCGGCGACACCCTTTTCGGGCATCGCCGTCGCCATGTTTTCTACTTTTGTTGCCAAATCTTTCACTTCTTAGTTACACGAGCGCAGGCTTTGAGACCATCTATGTCAAGTTCAACACAGACATCTCCCGACAAATTCTCCACAAGGATTATTGCATCGGCAAGCACCTGAGCTGCAATATATTCGCCAAAAGCATCTACTGAGTCTCGAATCTCAGGCACGTCAGTGAGTTCAACCTTCACTTTATCAGTAATCTCAAAGTCATTCCCTTTTCTGATGTTCTGAATTCGATTAATCAGTTCACGGGCCATTCCCTCGTTTTTCAATTCCGGAGTGAGAGTCACATCAAGAGCCACAGTGATGTTTCCTTCGTTGGCCACGAGCCATCCCGGCACATCCTCCGGAATTACTTCTACATCCTCAAGAGTGACAACCGGCTCGCCGGGAAGTTCTGCAAATTTATGAGAGCCGTTTTTCTCAAGAGCAGATATATCTTTCTGCGACATCTCGGAAATTGCCTTGCCAAGCTGCTTCATGATTTTGCCAAATTTGGGGCCGAGTTTTTTGAAGTCAGCCTTAACCCTCTTCACGAGGCCGCTCTCTTCATTATTGACAATCTTCAGGTCTTTGATGTTGACCTCCGCCTTTATAAGATCTTCAAGAGCCTCCACAGACTTGCGCTGTTTTTCGTCGACAACCGGAATCAGCAATGTCTGAAGCGGCTGACGCACCTTGAGGTTGACCTTGCGGCGCAGAGCGAGCACATTTGAAGTTATATCCTGAGCAAGACGCATGCGTTCTTCAAGATCAGAATCAATGAGGCTTGAATCACTCACAGGGAATTCAGAAGTGTGGACAGATGCATAGCCCTCTTCCTCAAGAGAAGGATCTACAAGGTCGGAATAAAGACGGTCGGAATAGAAAGGCGCGAATGGTGCCATCAGAAGAGCAACCGTCTTGAGCGAAGTGTAGAGTGTCTGATATGCCGACAATTTATCGTCATCCATCACACCGGCCCAGAAACGCTTGCGGTTCAGGCGAACATACCAGTTGCTGAGGTTGTCGTTGACAAAATCCTCTATCGCTCTTGCCGCCTTGGTGGGCTCATAGTCATCCAGAGCAGCTGTGACATCTGCCACAAGAGTGTTTAACAGCGACAGCACCCAACGATCAATCTCCGGACGCTTTTCAGATGGCACCTGGGGTTCAGATCCGGTGAATCCATCCACGTTCGCATAAAGCGCGAAAAACTTATATGTATTGTAGAGCGTGGCAAACAACTTCCTGCTAACTTCGCCCACACCCGATTCATCATATTTCAAATTGTCCCAAGGAGATGAATTTGAAATCATGTACCAGCGCACCGGGTCACTGCCGAAACGCTCTATATTGTTGAACGGGTCGATTGCATTGCCAAGACGCTTCGACATCTTGTTTCCATTCTTATCGAGCACAAGGCCATTAGAGATCACCGCCTTATATGCAACAGAATCAAACACCATGCCGGCTATGGCATGAAGCGTGAAGAACCATCCGCGTGTCTGGTCAACACCTTCTGCGATAAAGTCGGCAGGATATACCTCCTTTGAATCCAAAAGTTCCTTGTTCTCGAAAGGATAATGAATCTGAGCATAAGGCATAGCACCTGAATCGAACCATACGTCAATAAGGTCAAGCTCTCGTTTCATAGGCTTGCCTGATTCTGACACAAGCACTATATCGTCTACATACGGACGATGCAGGTCAATCTTGTCGTAGTTATCCTGAGAATTATCACCGGGCACAAACCCTTTTTCTTTCAAAGGATTCGAAGCCATCACTCCGGCATTGACAGATTTCTCTATTTCATTATACAGATCGGAATAACTGCCTATGCAGATCTCTTCACGCCCGTCCTCAGTACGCCATATAGGAAGAGGCGTGCCCCAATAGCGGCTTCTCGACAAATTCCAGTCCTGAAGGTTTTCAAGCCATTTTCCGAAACGTCCGCTGCCGGTAGAAGCCGGTTTCCATTTTATATTGCCGTTGAGTTCAATAAGCCGGTCGCGAGCCGCAGTTGTGCGGATAAACCAGCTGTCAAGCGGATAATAAAGCACCGGCTTGTCTGTGCGCCAGCAATGAGGATAGTTATGCACATGCTTCTCGATGCGGAATGCCTCGCCATCCTTTTTCATCTCCATGCAGAGCACGATGTTGAGGTCTTCTGCACTTTGTGCGCTCTTCTCATCATACTTGCCGCCGGGATTGAATCTGGGATCGTAAGCATTCTTCACATAGTCGCCTGCATGACGTGAATATTCCTCTACGTTTACACATTTCTCCACAAATTCCGGTGCAAGTTCATCGAGGGTGTAATATTTGCCGCTGAAATCAACCATCGGGCGTGTCTCGCCCTTTGCATTGATCATAAAGAGAGGAGGAATGCCTGCATTCTTTGCAACCTTGGCGTCATCTGCTCCAAAAGTTGGAGCGATATGCACGATGCCGGTGCCATCTTCTGTGGTGACATAATCACCCGGAATAACTCGGAAAGCCTCATCAGCAATTTCCACAAACCTGTCATTTCCATAAGAGAAGACGTTGTCAGGATGACTTTCTGCAAATTTTTTAACATAATCTGCGCTCATGTCATCAAGTTTCTCTACAGGCTTCACCCACTGCATGAGCTGCGAATAATGCATCCCTACAAGTTCAGAGCCTTTCCATCTGCCCACAACCTCATATGGAAGCACCTTGTCGCCCTGCTTGTAAGACTCCATATCGGCCTTGGCGCCTTCTGCCTTGAAGTAAGTGCCCACAAGCACTTCTGCCAGCACCACTGTAATCTTTTCGCCGGTGTAAGGATTGAAAGTGCGCAACGCAACATAATCAAACGACGGCCCTACACACAATGCAGTGTTCGACGGGAGAGTCCAGGGAGTTGTGGTCCAAGCCATGAAACAAGGCTTGCCCCATCCTTCCATCTCCGGTTTGGGGTCAACTATAGAGAACAGAGCGGTGGCAGTAGTGTCTTTAACGTCGCGATAGCATCCGGGCTGGTTAAGTTCATGAGAACTTAGGCCGGTTCCGGCTGCCGGAGAATAGGGCTGAATAGTATACCCCTTGAAGAGATACCCTTTGTCGTAGAGCTGGCGGAGAAGCCACCACACGCTTTCGATATATTTATTGTCGTAGGTGATATAAGGATTTTCAAGGTCTACCCAATATCCCATCTTGTGGGTCAGGTCAGTCCATTCCTTAGTGTATTTCATAACCTCCCTGCGACAGGCAGCGTTATATTCATCTACAGAAATCTTCTTCCCAATATCTTCTTTAGTGATTCCGAGGCTCTTTTCCACACCAAGTTCCACTGGAAGCCCGTGAGTGTCCCAGCCGGCCTTGCGCTTCACATGAAAGCCCTTCATTGTCTTGTAACGGCAAACAATATCTTTAATGGTTCGCGCCATGACATGATGAATGCCGGGCATACCGTTTGCCGAGGGAGGCCCCTCATAAAACACGAAAGTAGGACATCCCTCTCTCTCTTTCATGGAAGTCTCGAAAAGGGAATGCTCGTCCCACACCTTCAACATCTCTTTGTTGATGTCGGAAAGGTTAAGCTGTTTGCTGTATTCTTTGAATTTTTTGCTCATCCTTGAGAATGTAATAATTATTGTTGGGAAGAATTTATCTTTTATTTTTAACGCCGCCTTTGATTCCGCCGCCTTTGATTCCGCCGCCCATGGCAAAAATATTGGCGTCATACGTGAATGTCTTGCGGTCGGTTTCCCGCTTGCGTTTCAACGCCAAAGCCACAAGCATGTCCATCAGTTTTGTGAAAGATATGCCGCTCTCCTCCCATAGATAGAAAGAGAGGCTTCCGGGGATTGTGTTGATTTCATTCACATAAATCTTATTGTCGGCGCGGTCAACCATGACATCCACACGGCTCACGCCATGGCATGACAGAACTCTGAATGTTTCACCGGCCATTTTGCGGATAGCCTCGCTCATGTCATCAGGGATGTCGGCCGGAATCCTTTTCTCGCTTGCCTGCATTCCGGCCTTGGCTCCACCTCCATACTTCTCCTCATACGACAGGAAGTCGCCTTTTGAAATCGGCTCCTCACACACACTGCTCTGATAATCGTCGCAGTCGCCAAGCACCGAGCAATTTATCTCCATCATGTCGCCAATCATGTGCTCCACAATCAGGCGGCGAGAAAATTTTTCAGCGTTGTCGATTCTCTCAATTAAAGCAGCACGGTCAGAAGCCTTTCCTATGCCGACACTTGATCCTAAGTTGGCGGGCTTGACTATAACCGGATATCCAAGTTTATTCTCTATTTTCGAGATTATTTCATCGCGCTTCAATCCCCATTCCTTGTCAGTGAACCACACATAGTCCACCACGGGAATATCGTTCTCTCTCAAAATCATCTTCATTGTGATCTTGTCCATGCCATTGGCGCTGGAAAGCGTGTCGCATCCTGCGAAGGGTATTCCAATTGTTTCAAGCAGACCTTCAAACATTCCGTCTTCGCCATGTGAACCATGAAGCACAGGTATTGCCACATGAAGTTCTTCCACCACTGGATTTTTCTTTGAGAAAAGCCCACTGCCCGGGTTAGCCCTGTAAAGATTATAGTCGCCATACTCCGGACGCATATACACCTCTTCACTTCGCTCTGCAAGGGCTTTCATATCCTTATAGTTCCTAATGTCGAGAAGTTCAGACCCTGTGTACCAACGCCCTTGCTTGGATATATATATCGGTATGACATTATATTTTGACTGATCGAATGCATTTATAGCCTGCAAGGCTGAGATAACTGAAATTTCATGTTCCACCGACCTGCCGCCGAAGAACACAGCTACATTAGTCTTCATAATCCTCAAGAAAACAATTTTATTGGCACCTGCCTTGTTTTCAACAGATGCGAGGTTTCAGAATGCAAAATTAACATAATGACGCGAATAATCCAAATTTTAGGTTTTTCAAATCATGACGTTAATCTCTTGAGAGGCGTTCGTCTTTTACATCACGGCCTCAACTTCACGACTCCCATTCCCAACTCTTTACCGGAGCCACGTCAATGGCTAACCGACGGCCATGGAAAATTTGCAGGATTCAAAGTTATGTGAATGCTTTTTTCCTTCAGCCTTAAGCCCAGATAATCCGCCAATTTTTTTCGTTCGTCGGCCGACAATCCTTTAGGAGCGTTCACAAAAACCATATTCACGGTGTCTACATTGTTATGACTCGTAGAAGCAGCCACCATGCGCGACAATGCAAGGTCTTGTATTGAGGGGAAAAGCACTTTGACTTCCGGAGCCACAGCGAGGCTCTCCTCGTCATATGACTGCATGTCGTCAAGCACGCTCTGCAGTGAATCTATCACCATCTGGCGGTTCGACAGCTCCCTCTGAACCACAGAATAGAATTCCTCGAAACTGCTTTCGGCATTCACATTTTTATTTTCTAACGAGAAGCCCTGCTTTATTGTGAGCACAGTTCCGCCGAGGCCAACGCTGTCAAGTTTCGTGAGCATGGCGAGTTGAAGCGAATCTTTAGGCAATGCCGCGCCTATGAGAGTGACATCTATATGACGCGCTCCCCCATCGATATATTCCTTATGGCTCAACACTTGAGTGTTAGGAAAATTCATCTCTTTTTCAACAAATTCTTTGGCCTTTGTCATGAAAATATTTTTACGCACCATCTCATAGGTGAGGTAGCAGCTGAAGCCGACGGTAATAAACACTATTGCATATACTATTGTTTGGATGCGCCTGTTGCGCCTTGTGTCCTGATAGACCACACTATGGAATTTCATTAGCTTCACTCCTATCAAGGACGCGAAGAGAATGAAAATCATATTGGTGAAAAACAGATAGAGAGCTCCGAAAAAGAAACTACCCTGCCATGTTGCAAGACCATACCCGGCAGTGCAAAGAGGTGGCATGAGCGACGTGGCGATAGCCACACCCGGCATAACCTGCCCTTTGTTGCGGCAGGCAATGCTCACAATGCCGGCGGCACCGCCAAAAAGGCCTACGAACACATCGTAAATTGATGGCGAAGTCCTGGCAAGCAACTGGCTTGAGCCTTCATATTGAGGCGAAATCAAAAAATAGATTGCCGACGCCAAAAGCGAGCCAATCATTGCCATAACTATGTTTCTCAGACTCCGCCGCAACAATTGGTAATCTTCTATGCCTATGGCGAGACCCATCCCTATTATAGGACCCATCAGCGGAGAAATCAGCATGGCACCGATTATGACAGGAATGCTGTCGGTGTTCAGGCCAAGCGACGCTATAAAAATAGCAAAAATCAGCACAAGCAACTGACTACCTTTGAAACTCACACTTGAGCGAATGCTTTGTTCAACCTCATTCTGTGGCTCCAAATCTTCAGCGACATTGAAGTATGATAACAATTCGTTCCAAAAACTTTTCAAAGTTGAACGCAACGATTCTTTAAATGTCATAGCATAGTCTTTTAATTCTGCAAAATTAATATTTTTTATTAACTTTGCATCAACAATAAAACCAACTATGGCTGATTTTAAATTAAAAGGACTTGGAGTTGCCCTCGTGACTCCATTTAAAAAGGACAAGACAGTAGACTTCGATGCCCTGAAAAGAATGGTGGAATACATCATTGAAGGCAAAAGTGATTATATTGTTGTGTTAGGAACTACAGGAGAGACCCCGGCTCTCTTCCCTGACGAAAAAGAAGAGATCATGAATTTTGTAAAAGAGGTAAATGCCGGAAGAATACCTCTTGTTTTAGGAGTAGGAGGCAATAACACTCAGGCGGTTGTGAACGAGGTAAAAACAACCGATCTGTCAGGGTTTTCTGCAATTCTCTCTGTTGTGCCATACTATAACAAGCCTTCCCAAGAAGGACTATACCAGCATTATAAGGCTATCGCGTCGGCATCTCCGCTCCCCATAATCCTGTATAATGTGCCGGGAAGAACCGGTGTGAACATGACCGCCCAGACCACTCTCGCATTGGCGCGCGATTGCGACAATATCATAGGGGTGAAAGAGGCGTCAGGAAATTTCACGCAGATTGAAGAAATAATCAAGAATAAGCCCGAGCGCTTTGAAGTGATATCCGGCGACGACGGAATTACATATCCTCTCATGACACTTGGTGCCGTGGGTGTCATTTCTGTGATTGGCAACGCATTCCCAATGGAATTCGGAAGAATGGTGAGGCTCTGCCTTGAAGGTAAATTTCAGGAGGCTCTCCCGATTCATTGGAGATTTAACGAGCTTTTCAGCCTTCTTTTTGTGGATGGAAATCCTGCGGGCGTGAAATGCACTCTAAATGTGCTTGGTCTTATAGAGAATGAATTGCGACTCCCTCTTGTGCCGACAAGAATGAGCACTAACGAAAAGATTCACGAACTGCTTGATTCTCTCTACACTCCTTCAGCTCACGAAGTGGTGTCGCGTTCATGGAAACCGTTGGTATAATTAAATGATTGACAAAGCCACTGTTCAGAAAATTAAAGACACCGCCGACATTGTAGAAGTTGTCAGCGACTATGTTCATCTTATAAGAAGGGGCGCTAATTATGTTGGGCTATGCCCGTTTCATAACGAGCGCACCCCATCTTTCTCTGTGAACAAAGCAAGAAACTATTGCCATTGCTTCTCATGCCATAAGGGGGGATCGCCTGTAAACTTCATAATGGAGAAAGAGGGCATATCCTATCATGATGCCCTTTTGCAGCTGGCTAAAAAATATGGCATCAAAGTAGAGGAGAAAGAGCTCACAGATGAGGAACGCGCCACTCAAAGCCGTCGCGAGGGAATGTTCATTGCCAATGAATGGGCAATGAAATATTTTGAAGACAACTTGCTCAACACTCAAGACGGACGTGACATAGGGTTGCAATATCTTTACGGACGAGGCGTGACCGCTGAAGCCATAAAACAGTTTCATCTCGGATACGCTTTCGACCGAGGAAACGCGTTTTTAGAGGCGGCAACCGCCAAAGGTTTCAACATAGATGTTTTAAAAGGGCTTGGACTTGTGGGCACAAGCCAGCAAGGGCGCGACTACGACAGATTCCACGGCCGAGTGATTTTCCCTATTCTTAACTCATCCGGCAAAGTCATAGCATTCGGAGGGCGCGATCTTAAAGGTTCGCCTGCAAAATACATCAACTCCCCGGAATCTGAAATATATAAAAAGAGCAACGAACTCTACGGCATTTATCAGGCAAGAACCGCCATTGTAAAAGAAGACAAATGTTTTCTTGTAGAGGGGTATCTTGATGTTATAGGAATGTGGCAGTCCGGCATGCGCAATGTTGTGGCTTCTTCCGGCACAGCATTGACCGACGGTCAGATTTCACTTATTCATAGATTCACTAAAAATGTAACGCTCATATATGACGGCGATGCAGCCGGAATCAAAGCGTCTTTGAGAGGCATCGACATGCTGCTCTCACATAAGCTTGATGTCAATGTGCTGCTGCTGCCCGATGGCGACGACCCCGACTCTTTCGCAAGGAAACACACACCGGAAGAATTTCGCGAATATGTGAAGGAACATGAGACTGACATAATTCGCTTCAAGACGCGTATTCTTATGAATGACGCCGAAAACAGTCCACAAAAACGTGTGGAAGCCGTAAGAAGCGTTGTCGAGTCGCTCGCATGTATCCCCGACAAGGTGAAACGCGACATTTATATTCAAGAATGCAGCAACATCCTTGGTGTAAGCGAAGAGTCGATCGGGGCGGCCACGGCCGCAGCACGAGCCGGAGTGGTGGAGCAATTGAAAAGACAGCGCAACCTCGGCACGCTCAACAGGGACCTTGAGTCTGGAAAGATTCAGCCACAACCTTCGCTGAACCGGCCGGTCAATGATTCAATAAAAGCAACCGGAGATTCAGCCAATACAGCTCAGACAAAACAACTGGGAGCACAGCTTTATGCAAACCCGTTGAGGCCAATGGAATGGAAAGTGCTGCAATACTGCATTCGCTATGGATTCCTTGATTTCTGTGAGGGTGTAGAGACTGAAGGTGTGCCGTCAATATTGAATGTGCTCGAATTTATTGACGATGAACTCTCTGCCGACGACATCAGTTTCTCTGAACAAGATTTTGCGCTGACTTATGACACCTTGAAACAACTCCTTCCCCAGTTTAGAAACGACCTTTTAGAATTCAAGTCAAGGCTCGAATCCATAAAAGAAGAAAAAAGGAAAGCAGGATTCCTTGAAATAGGGGAACGAAACCTTTCTATGAATGAAATTGAAAGGGAGGAAAAGAAACTTGAAGAACAGTTGTCTGCCTGGGAGGCATATGAAATTGCAGAGTTTTCAAAAGCATACCCTGCCAAGGAACTCGCAAGTCATGAAAACGACACTGTTCGTCTACTAACAACTGAAGCCATATGCGAGAAACATCATCTCAGCAGGATATATTCTCGTGAAACTCCTGTGGAAAAAGAGGAAGACAAACTGTTTCAACTCATTCCGACAGCTATGGACGTATGGCGCAATGGAATACTTGACATGCGGTTTAATTCTCTTCTCGCACGCTTCAGAGAGATTTCCGGGAAAGGGCAATATGATGAAGAACGTGAAATTCAAAGCAAACTTGCAGGCATGATAAAATTGCGCAGCGAGATAGCAAAAAGCATAGGCGACAGAATTATATGTCCTGCGCCTTCTATCAAGTCAAAACATCTGCCTCGCTGAGACTGCGCTACATAAGCGATATGATCTTGTCGTTGAATTCATCCTCGGGAAGATCATATGGAAGCCAGTTGATTTTAAAGCCGCGACGCTCCATGCCCCGAAACCAGGTCATCTGTCTTTTGGCAAACTGATGAATTGCAATTTCAAGTTGGCGTTTCATCTCATCGAATGTCAGCTCTCCGATAACGTGAAGCGTAAGGTATTTATATTCTAACCCGTAATAAATCAAATCTTCCGGATTCACCCCGCTCTCTATAATCCTCCTCACCTCGTCAACCATGCCCATGTCAAGCCTACGCTCGAGCCTTTCAGATATTCTGGCTCGTCTTACGTCACGGGGCACATCAACTCCTATGATAAGGCTATTCAATGGTGTGGCACTCTTTCGGTCGGCGTTTCGCGCCTGATCCGGATTATTACGATAATACTCCTCGATTTCTATTGCTCTTACAGCCCGCTTGCAATTATCTACATCAGTGGTGTTATGCAATTGCTTGTAGTCCTTTAGAATCTCTACAAGTTCATCGAGTGTCTTGCATGAAAGAGACTGCCGCAATTCAGGATTCTCCGGCACATCAGGAAGAGAGACTCCACTTAATGCTGTTTCAACATACATTCCCGTGCCCCCACAAAGCACCGGCATTTTGTCTCTTTCCATAATATCGGCATAAGCCTTCCGCATATCGGCAAGAAACCTATGCAGATTGTATTTATCTCCCGGGTCGCAAATATCTATGAGATGATACGGCACCTCTCCATATTCTTCGAGGTCTTTCCCTGTGCCGAGATCCATCTGTCTATAGACCTGCCTTGAATCTCCGCTGATTATCTCCCCATTTATGCGGCGAGCAAGCGACACAGCCCTCCCTGTCTTACCCGTTGCAGTAGGGCCTACGATAGCGACAATATCTATTGCCATGAATTATTCCTTTTAGACCCACTCATAAGAGATCTCCACCATCTTTTTAGTCTGAACATCGGAGTGTCAGAGTTAAACACGGAAATCTGGAGCCACTTGTCATCTTGAAAGTCAAGTTGTGATTTTCTCACATCGATAAGATTGAACGTGGGATTATACATCTTGATTTTTGACTTCCTGAATCCGTTCTCATCGAATATCTTCTCTGTGAGTATTATTGTTGCAAGACGCGTTGTGTCGGTCACAGAAAGTTTTGCAAGTTTGCCAGGATTGGAAGAATACAGATACTTGATTTTTTCATAATCCATCCATTCGCCGTCAACATTCATCTCGTTGTAATCCTTCGGTTCGCCGTCAAGGAAATAAAAATACCTGAGAATGCTGTGCTTGCTCATGTCATCGGTTTTTCTGCCATAGAAAAACCTTAGCTCCCCATCCGGATATCCGGTCATTCTTGATATAATTCTTTTCACTTCATCAAGCGATATGCCGTTTACACTCCTTTTTGTGAAAAACGGAGTGTCGATAATCTCTTTATACGGAGCGCTCGGGTCAAGGGCATGAGTATCTACATAAATATAATTCCCACAGATCACATAATATCTGAGATATGTCTTTGCTGTCATGTCATTGAGTTCTTCAGGAGTGATAATCTCATTGCTCTCTTTCAAGTCAAGATAAAGATTGTAGTAACGCGCAATCAAATATACCTCATCAAGAATGAAAACAATAATCGTCAGCCAAGTGAAGATGTACCAGTCTCGCGAATTAATGTTGATATTAACATAAAACACAAGATAATAAGTCCATATCAAAACCGAAAGGACTCCAAACATTATCATAAGATTGCGAAGCTGGAAATGCGCCTCATGGCTGAATATGCTCCCAATCGTAGACCTTCCGCTCAAAGTCTCGTTGTGCATGCGGCATTCCACACATATCTGAAGTGAGTTACGCCTTACAAGCAAAAAAAGAAGAATGACAAAACATATCGGATTAAAGATCAGCGACGGAATGAAAGGATTTGTAAAAAACACCAGTTCCGAAGGAATCGGCTTAACTCCCCAGGCATACATTACATTGAGGCCGATAGTTACAAACGAGTAACCAATAAGGCAATAGAGCATAGCGAAGGGCATTATAAGACATGACGAATTATGAACCACCCTCGAATTAAAAATATAAACATAAAGAAAGGCCGCGCACAGCAGAGAAACAACCGGCGACAAAAAGAAAGGGAGCAACTTGGAAAAAGTCATCATAGCGATGACTGTGATGAGACCCACAGTGAGATTCTTCCAAAGATTATAGAGTTGCATGCTATTGACTTTGCCAAGATCCTCCATTATACCATTCTTTTATGTTATTCAATTAATATATATTCTCTATAGCCTTTTCCTCAATTATAAATTCTTATTAAGGAAATCAACAATTTTACGGAAAAGCTGAACTCTTGCATCACACATGCGCAGACTGTGTTCAAATCCGGCATAAGCCATCATGTCGAACACGCCTCCTTCAAAACTCAATTTAGAAGCATATTTAAGCGTATTGTAGAAATGCACGTTGTCGTCGCTTGTGCCTGACATTATCAGCAACCGACCTTTCACATTCGATGTGCGGTTCAAAGCTGAAGAATTTTCATATCCGGAGGCATTCTGGCCGGGCGTGAGCATGAAACGCTCTGTATAGATCGCATCGTAATATCTCCAGTCGGTCACGGCGGCCATAGCCACTCCGGCCTTGAAAGGAGAATCACCGGCTCCAAGCTCCATCAATGTCATATATCCGCCATAACTCCATCCGAAGCATGACATCCTTTGAGAATCTACATAAGGCAGAGACGCGAAATATCTTGCACCTGCAATCTGGTCTTTTGTTTCAAGATCTCCAAGACGTTTATATACAGATTTTGTCCATTTAGTGTCGCGGTTACCGGTTCCACGGCCATCAACACACGCCACGACATAACCCTGCGAGGCAATATAGAAAATTCCCTCCATGCGCCACTTGTTGAGCACTTCTTGCGATTCAGGGCCATTATATTGATACATCATCAAAGGATATTTTTTTGACGAATCAAAATCAGCCGGCTTAATGACAAACGCATTCATCTCTTCGCCCTCTGCGTTTTTCACCTTAAGAAACTCCATCTTTGGGGCAGAAGCATATTTGCTCATATAAGCGCTGTTCAGCTCTACATCTGCAAGTTTTGACCCCTTTGAATTATAGAGGCGATATACAGGCGCCTGGGTTGCGCTGCTATGCGAAAGCAGATAATATGCAAAATTTTTGCTGAAGTATGCAGAAGCTGTGCCCTCCTCCTTATTCAAGAGTTTAAAAGCGCCTTTAGCGTCAACCGAAGCCACATTTCTATTGATTGCACCAAGCGATGTGGTCTGCATATAATAGCTGCCGGTGCGCAAATCATGGCCATAATAATCAGTGACATTAAAATCACCTTTGGTTAACTGCCTCTTCAAAGTGCCATTGTAGTCGTATAGATATAGATGTCGATAGCCGCTGCGGTCACTTCCAATAACAAACCCGTTTTTCTCATAATCGACCATCTTATACGATGACGGGCTGAGCCATTCTGTAGAAGTCTCAGTTAAAATCTGCCTTGACACAGTTGAACCCGGATTTACATTAAATAAGCGAAGCATATTCTGGTCGTGATTCAGCACCATGACCATCAGGCGCTCCCCGTTACCGTCAAATTCCATGGAAGGGATGTAGTCAGTGTCCGAAAGAGGGAGATCCATTTTTTTAGTGACTCGCGTGTCTACATTATATGAATGCACACTCACCACGGAATTCGGGTATCCTGCAAGAGGATACTTATAAGTGTATGACTCCGGATAATAATCGCCCAAAGGATTTGGGTCGCAAAAACCCTTATAATTGTCGAAAGAGTAGGCAGGCACATTTGTTTCATCAAATCTCATGAAAGCAAGTGTCGTGTCGTCTGCGCTCCATCTCATAGTGTTGCGCACATCAAACTCCTCTTCATAACTCCAGTCAGGCGCGCCATAAATAATTTTATTCACCTCGCCATCCTTGGTTACTGCATTATCGGTCTTGTAATCTATATTCGATATGAAGATATTATTGTCGCGGGTATATGCCACAAGACGCCCGTCATGCGACATTGTCGCGCACCTTTGCGGACCTTTGTCGCTAACTCTTGCAAGTGTTTGGCGCATCGTGTCATACACATAATACTCTGCCGTGAAACTATGTCTGTAAATCTTGGTTATATTATTCCAAAGCAGAATCTTTCTTCCGTTGTCGCTAATCTGATACCCGTCGAACTCTGAAATTTTCAAATCTCCTTTCACTCCGGAGATACTGAAAAGCTCGCCTGTCTTTTTACCGGTCCTGTAACTGAATATCTCAATCTTTTGTCCGTCATCGCTGACAGCTGCATAAGTTTCTCCATCTGCAAGAGGAGTCATCTCCTTGACTGAAGCCGGAGCGGAAATGGCCGGGATACAATAATCATCTATTGTCAATGCAGATGCATATGCAACTGTCCCCGGCAATGAGAGGACAGTTGCAAGAATTATCTGAGTCTTTAATTTCATGATTTTCGGTTTATCATCAACTTGGAAGAAAGTTCTAACATCAATATGCACGCGCTATGACCACTCTGCGCTTTGACGGCTTGCCGGTGACCATGCACACACCCTCCTCTTCTTCTGAGTCAAGCGGTATGCATCTGATTGTGGCCTTGGTCTCCTCTTTAATCCTCTCTTCTGTTTCGGGAGTGCCATCCCAATGGCACAAGAAGAAACCACCACCCTCGATTTTATTTTTAAACTCGTCATAAGAGTCAACTCTGTAAGTGTGAGCTTCACGCAGTTTGAGAGCACGCTCAAACAGGCTTTGCTGTATATCCTCAAGTTCAGCCACAATTCTCTGCGCTATCCCTTCGAGAGCCATTGTTTCTTTCTCAAGAGTGTCACGACGCATAATCTCTACAGTGCCGTTTTCAAGGTCGCGAGCACCGATAGCGAGTCTCACAGGCACTCCCTTGAGTTCATAGTCAGCAAATTTGAATCCAGGCCTGCGATTGTCGGCGTCGTCATATTTAACACTCACTCCGAGTTTTTTCAGTTCATCCACAATCGGGTCAACTGCCTTCGAAATCTCTGCGAGCTGGTCATTGTTCTTATAAATAGGAATTATCACCACCTGAATCGGCGCAAGATGCGGAGGCAAAACAAGTCCGTTGTCATCTGAATGAGTCATAATCAACGCACCCATCAGACGAGTTGAAACGCCCCAGGAGTTTGCCCACACATACTCGGGTTTATTCTCCTTGTTCATAAATGTCACATCAAATGCTTTGGCAAAGTTCTGTCCGAGGTTATGTGATGTGCCCGACTGCAAAGCCTTTCCATCCTGCATCATGGCCTCGATTGTATATGTGTTGACCGCGCCGGCAAAGCGTTCGTTGGCGGATTTAACACCCTTTATCACCGGCATTGCCATATACTTCTCGGCAAAGTCAGCATATACGTTAATCATTTGCTCAGTGCGCTTTTCCGACTCTTCAGCAGTGGCATGGGCGCAATGACCTTCTTGCCAAAGGAATTCTGATGTGCGAAGGAACATGCGTGTTCGCATTTCCCATCTCATCACGTTAGCCCACTGGTTGATAAGAAGCGGAAGATCACGATAACTGTGAATCCAATTCTTATATGTGCCCCATATGATTGTTTCGGATGTGGGGCGCACAATCAATTCCTCTTCGAGGCGCGCCGCAGGGTCTACTATCACGCCATTGCCCTCCGGGTCGTTCTTTAGGCGGTAATGAGTCACCACCGCACATTCTTTGGCGAAGCCCTCCACATGTTCAGCCTCACGGCATAGGAAAGATTTGGGTATAAGAAGCGGGAAATAAGCATTTTGCACTCCGGTCTCCTTAAACATCCGGTCGAGAGTCTGCTGCATTTTCTCCCATATTGCATATCCATACGGCTTTATGACCATGCAACCTCTGACTGCACTCTGCTCTGCCAGATCAGCCTTCACTACAAGTTCATTATACCATTTTGAGTAGTCTTCACTACGTTTCGTAAGGTCTTTTAATTCTTTTGCCATGACTTTGGGGTCCAAACAAATTATATATAATTCTACAAAATTACAAAAAAAATGCGACAGACACTTCATCCGGTCGGTTTAAATTTATGTGATTCACAAAATTTATTGAGCGAAACTCACCGCTTGCTCTTATTTTCAACGAACCGACATGTTTAGAAACCGCCCGAAGTGACGTGTTAATGTTTGTCAGCGTATTCTATCGTAACTTCTCAGTTTTTCCTGATCCTTTCTCATCTTCCAATATGCCAAAACAGCGGCGACCACTGCTATCGCCGGGCATAATGCCGGTGTCGACCATCTCACGGAGCATCCTTCAACGCCGTTTACTCCCACACCATATGCAGCCGCTCCTGTGGCAATAATGAAAGCAATGCATATCAGGCACACTTTCATTTGCAACGGAAAGTTTTTGAAAAGGAATATATCTATAAGAAGCAATATGGAGGTTGTGAGAGAAAGCGCAAATAAATACCATGTGTGAATCCCCACGTTAGATGCGCCGTCTGTCGCCATTCCTTCACTGAAGAATCCCATTGTGGTGAAATTGAATGTGTAGTCGGGGGCTTGAATCTGGCCAAGCGAACAAAATGTGAAACACGCCATGACCGCGGTTGCCACCAAAAGAAGCACAGATTGCCAACGTTGTATAACCATTGTAGTTTAATTTTTTTGAATAATTTTTGAATTTCAGTCTGCAAATATAGTGAAAATTCGGGTGATACTCACTTTTAGGCACGCAATTTGTTATAGTTGGATATGAAATATTTTATTAAATCTAAAATTTATGACATCTGACAGTGCTGTCGCAATCCATAAAAAAGTTAGCCGACTAATCGACAATGCTAATTTGCATGAAGCATTTTCCATTCTCAAAGAACGGCTTAATGCGTTGTCTTTCCCGGAATTATCCGACCGGCTGAAAAACATGGAGGAGACTTATAAATATATGATTCATTACCTTGTGGAAGGATATGCTGATTCAGGGCGCGACTCTATGCTCGCCGACATTGTTGCGCAATTGCGTTTTATAAATGATTCCGTAATGCGCAAGAGCGTACTGACTGACAGTCCTGATATATATTCCTCCACTCAGAGATTCGAGCAAATCCGCAAGTCATCCCTTCATTCCAGACTTGCGGCATATAAAGAGGCTTATCCCAGGGCAATGCTTGCCACTGAAACCGGCAGCGGGCACGAATATATAAAGCAGGCCGACGAGGCACTTTCTTCCCTCTTCTCATTCATCTGGACAATGTTCGGGTCGCCGCAAAGCGATTACGAGTCATTATCGAATGCCGTTATAAATGAAGACCTACCGTTCCAGTTCAAATCTCAGGTGATTTCGGCGCTTATGCTTGGATGTCTTTGCTATTTCGACAAAAATGCCCTTAACGCATTGTTAGACATATATGAGGCCGACATCAATGAGAAAATCTCCGCCAGAGCTTTAGTGGCTATATTCTTCGTCATTGCATCTAATTCTCAAAGGGTGAGCAGCGACCCTAAAATCAAGTCGAGAATATCTTTGTGGCAAGATTCAATCGTAACATACAGGAGACTGCGCGAAGTGCTGATGAACATAATCAAGTCGCAAGACACTCAGCGCATCTCATCAAAAATGCAAAACGAAGTGTTGCCCGAACTTATGAAACTCCGGCCCGATATTTTGAAAAAGCTCAAAAATGTGTCGGAGGAATCAGACATCGAAATGCTCGACATAAATCCCGAATGGGAAGAACTGCTCAATAAAAACGGACTCGGAGACAAACTCAAGGAACTGACAGAAATGCAGATGGAAGGCGGCGATGTAATGATGGTGGCCTTTTCAAATTTGAAAACGTTCCCGTTTTTCAACACTGTAGGAAATTGGTTTCTACCCTTCTCTTCAAACCATTCGGAAGTGGTTGAATCTGCCGGCACTCATTTCGCTTCATTCTCTCAGATTCTTGACATGGAGGGCGTGATGTGTGATTCCGACAAGTATTCATTCGCTTTGTCAATTGGCAAAATGCCGGATGCACAGCGAAACATGATTGCAGAAAGAATTGACAGCCAGATGTCGCAACTAAAAGAAGCTATAGGCGACAGAAATCTGAAGTCGAGTGTGCCGGAGTTTGATGGGGAAGTCACGAGATATGTAAGAGACATTTATCGTTTTTTCAAACTATTCAGAAAAAAGGGAGAGTTTAATGACCCGTTTGCAAGCCCGATCGATTTCAGGTCATTGCCCCATATTTCTGATATTCTGTCGGACAACGAGATAATTAATCTTGTGGGCGAATTCTATTTCAAGCGCAATTATTTTAGGGAGGCGCTTCCGCTACTTGAAATCCTTGACAGAGAAAATCCCAACGATCCGCTTTTATGGGAAAAAATAGGATATTGCCATAATGCACTAAACAATATAGAAGAGTCTATATTATGGTATAAAAAGGCAGAGCTGCTGAATCCGGACAGCAAATGGCTCATAAAAAAACTTGCTGTGTGCAACAGGATGCTCGGCAGGTATGCCGAAGCTGCTGAATATTATGCAAAAGCACTTGCAACAGATCCGGAAAACTACAACATATTGATGAATTCCGGCCATTGCCTGCTTGAGTCCGGAAGCACACAGGATGCACTGTCCAACTACTATCATGCCAATTATATTCGCCCTGACCGCATTTCAACGCTAAGGGCTATAGCATGGGCAGAGTTCATGAACGAAAATAAGGAGAAGAGCCTTACATACTATACTAAAATTCTGGAGTCGAATGAATCCGGACCTACTGATTATCTTAACGCCGGACACTTATACTATCTCAACGGAAATTTGAAGAAAGCCGTGGAGTGTTACAAAACAGCAGCCGGCTCTAAAGACTGGGGCATAGAGAAACTTGTGTCTGCTTTAAAAGAGGATATGCCGACAATTGAAAAGGGAGGGGGTAAAAAGGAGGAAATAAATCTTCTTCTCGACAAAATTCAATATGACATGTCGGCCAACTGAAGCAAAAAGCGCAGCAAACAGTAAAAAAAGAGGGTCTCAACTTCTGAGGTCCTCTTCTATTGTTTCAACTGCCACAGACAGGTCTTTTGCAAATGGAAGCCTGTCGGCAATCGCCGATATTCCATGAAGCACTGTGGCATGACGCCTATTCAGTTTCTGCCCAATAGCCGACGATGACAGCGAGGTTAGCTTATGGCAAAGATACATTATCACCTGACGCGCGTCAGCAATATCCCTTACTCGGCTTTTGGAGAAAATCACATCCGGATTGAGCCTGTAGAATTCAGCTGTAGCTTCTACAATCATATCGAAATTGATTGTTTTCTGCTCCTGCTTCTTTATGGAATGCTTCATCACTTCCTGAGCAAGCTGCAATGTGATGGGAGAATTAAGCGTTATCGAGCGAGTGAGGATCCCCATGACGATTCCTTCAAGCTCCCTGACTGAGCCGGTGGATTGCTCTGCTATCAGTTCAATCACATCTTTCGGAAGACTAAGTCCATTCTTTGAAGCTTTAAATTCCAGAATCTTCTTTTTCAAAGCAAAGTCCGGCTTTGGAAGACGCTCAGTGATACCCCACTTAAATCTGTCGATAAGCCTGTCTGCAATACCGTCAAGCTCCATTGGCGGGCGGTCGCAGGTGAAGACAAGTGCCTTGCCGTTCTGATGAAGATGATTAAAAATAGGGAATAACACATTTGCTGTTCCATCTTTATGGCTAAGTTCCTGAAGGTCGTCAATCAGAAGCACATCCATCTGCTGAAACCAATTTAAGAAACTTGGAATCTGCTTATGGATTGTGGCATTGGCCATAAGATTTTGGAACTGGCGCAACGTCACAAACAGAACCTTGGCACGAGGATTGCGCTCTTTCACTCTTATGCCTATGGCTTGAATAAGATGAGTTTTGCCAACTCCCACCTCTCCATATAAGAAAAATGGGTTGAAATCGTTTTTGCCCGGATTGTTAGCGATGTATTCAGCGATTGTGAACGGCAGACGGTTGCTTTCACCTATACAATAGTTTTCAAAGGTGAGCGACTCATTAAGCTGCGGATCAAAATCAGGAGTCTTGTCACTTTTGCTGTCGCCCATAGGAGAAGACGACTGCATCGACCTTACGAACTTGTTTTTAATCGCATGACTTTGAGTAGAGCCTTTAATCGTCACTTTGGAATTGTCGTCATTTTTAATGATAGGCAATTCATATTCGAGCCTTACTCCCTCACCATACACCTTTTTTAAAGTGCTCGACAGAATGCCATAAAACTCATCTTCATATTTCTCATAAAAAAAACGTGAAGGAATCCCAAGGGTGAGCCTATTGTCTACAAAACTAATTGGCCTGGCGCATGAGAACCAGGTGTTTGTCTTAGTTTCTCCGATGTTGTCCCGGATGATTTCCAGGCACTTGCTCCATTTTATTTTGTAATCTTCTGTCATGTCGGTATACGCTAAAGGGACTACAAAATAACGACAAAAAAAGGAGAAAAAAAATAGTTTTTACTCTTGCATAATTCGTTTTTTTATATTGCTTTGGAAATCAATATCATAAAATTATCACAAATTTTAATGATTACATATGCCCTAAAAACAACTGTCAAAAATCATTATCTCAATCCCTAACCAGCACATTTGTTGACAATTACAACAAATTATGATTGTACATCCATAATAATCGAATTTTGTGTCGGTCATCTAAAAAGATGATGCACATCATAATCCGCCGTTTTCACATGACGATTATGATGTGCATTAATCCTTGCAGAGAAAAAATGTATGCCGGCATATGCTTTATAATGCCTCCGCCGGATCATACATCTAATCTTGGCATACCGGTTGTCAAAGAAGTTTTATACTTATATAGCGTTTCGGATTCTTCTGCAAATCCACAATAAGGGAATCTACATCGGCGCTTAAACGATTTATCCTGTTATAGAGTTCCGGATCATTCATAAGAAGACCGAGGGTTGACTCTCTGCTGTTAAGTTGGTTTGAGAACTTCGCAAGATTGCCGGTCATTTCATTCACATTGTCCATAGTAGATGAGATAGGCAAACGCTTTAATTCGGCAGACAACACAATGAGGTCGCGGGTGATTGAATCGAGATTTGTTGCCACATGATTGACATTATTCATCATGCCGGGCACCTGTCGGCCAATCACTGTGTTTAGGCTTAAAGAAGCCTTGTTGATGTTGTCGGTGATGCCTTCAAGGCTCTGCACTGACTTTAGCAAAGCGGGGTCGCCCACAAGTTTATTAAGGTTAGCAAGAAGGCTGTCAACCTTCGGCAAAATCTCACCCACTGCCGGGAGGACATTGTCAGATAAGGAAGCCATCATGTCGGGATTTGTCTGAGTGGCTATGTCGCCCCCCACCTCTATCAGATCCTTGCTTTTGCCCATCTTTATGTCAACATAAGCACCGCTCATGAGCGTAGACCCTATCACGGCCTTTGAATCGACGGGAAGTCTCAAAGATTTGTTTAGAGCTAAAATCACTTTAATCTTGCCATGATTTTCGTAATCGAAATTAATTTCTCTTACCTGCCCTACTTTAAAACCATCTACCGTGACCGGAGCCGCCACTTCCAGACCCGCCACATTATCATAGGCGGCAACATAGAAATTGGCCGGCTTAAACAAATTAACACCCTTCAGATAATCAATACCCACATAAAGGATAATGATTGCCATAATCACGGAAATGCCGATTACAAATTCTTTGGTAAACAACTTTTTCATATTCGAATCAGTTTTTGGCCGAACCTAAGCTCTTTGTGCTTGTCACAATAAACGCATCAGGAATTTTCCTTTTCACGTCTTTAAGCATTTCTTCAATCTCCGCTTTGTCCGCGCTCTCTCCATAATAGTATTTATAGAGATTATTCTCTTTATACACAGTTATTGGAGAAAGCCCGCAAAAACGAGGATTGCTTTGCTTGAGCAAATCAGCCGATGCTAATATTTGGATTTTATATACTTTAACAAATTTATCTATCTTTGCGTTGTGTGCCTTGTCACTTCTTTTCCTTTTTTTCTGCTTTTCCTTCTTCGACTTCTTGTCTTTCTTGTCTTTTTTCTTTTTTGACTTTTTGTCTTTATCCGACGTGAGATTGTCGGAATCGGAAGAAGATATGCTCACGGTATTACGTTCGTCAGAGTCTGCCACAATCACTCCGGCTCTTTCCCCATCTTTATGCAGAGGAATCATCGATGTTTCATAGTTCTTTTTATCAGACACTGCCCTCCCGTTTTCTGAACGCCTTCTCCTTCTTGCCGCCGCATAATCTCCTCTTGAAGACTTCTTGCCTGACGACGGGGCGGCCATTTTCTTTTTTGACGAAGAGGGGGAAGACTTTGTGACAACTACAGATGCGGAAGATGCAGAGGCTTCAAGAGTGGCGTCATCAAAACTCTCCAGATCCTCGTTGGCTTCTGAAGATGACAAACGTTTTCCGCCTGAAGATTTCTTAGACTTCTGCCATATCTTCTCATATTTTTCTATGGCCTTGAATATGGCAGAAGCCAATTCTTTCTGACCTTTTTCAGAAGTCATATATTTAGCAGCGCCCGGATTGCAGATGAAGTCAAGCTCTATGAGCACAGACGGCATAGACGTGGCCCATAGCACCCAGAATCCCGCCTGATGCACTCCCCTGTTGCCCCTGCCAATCCCGACAAGCTCGTTTTGAACGTCTTCAGCAAATTTAATGCTTTTGCTGAGATTCTTTTTCTGAGCCATTTCAAAAATGATATATGACTCATCTTTTGAAGGGTCAAAACCGCTATATTTCTGTTCAAAATTGCTCTCGAGTTCAATCACGGAATTCTCTCTTTGAGCAACCCGCATATTGTTGTCGTCCTTATGCAATCCGAGAGCGTAGACAGAACTACCTGATACTGTCTTTCTGTTTTTGTTGCTTTTATCAACTGAATTTGTGTGAATAGATATAAAAAGGTCGCCTTTGGCTTTATTGGCTTTGTCGGCACGCTCCTGAAGAGTGAGGTAGCTGTCATTTTTGCGAGTCATGACAACTTGTGCCGACTTCATTTTCTTCTTGATTATAGACTCAAGCTGCAAAGCCACACCAAGGTTTATATCTTTTTCTTTAGCGCCGTTGTCGGTGGCGCCCGCATCTTTTCCGCCGTGACCGGCATCAATAACTACAGTAAAGTCTTCAGCCCTCTCTCTTGCCTTGGTCTCAAAAGGGGAAAAGAGCGCCTCACATATTATTAAAGCTACTACTAATACTATATTCAATCTCATTGGAGAGGTTATTTTCTCACAAAATTACAAAAAAAACAATTCTGAGCCTCAAAACAAATATAAAAAACCATCTTAAAAGTGTTTTAGAACCATTTATCGGATTTAGAGAACCAGTTCGCACACCATAAGTGTCCTAAAGAATACGCAAGGCTATCGCGGCCGCAGCTTCTGCGTCTGCCAACGCATGATGATGTTGCTCCAGGTCATATCCGCATTGCTTGGCAACTGTGGGGAGCTTGTGATTGGGCAAGCTCTTGCCAAATACTTTTCGCGATGCTGTGCACGTGCAATAAAACTGATAATATGGATAGGTCATATTAAATCTTGCGAATGCTGATTTGAGACAGTTCTCGTCAAACCTGCTGAAATGTGCCACAAGCGGCAGACCCTCTATATATTGCTCGATTTCAGCCCACACTTCAGGGAATGTGTCGGCATCATCGGTGTCCTCTTTTGTCAGTCCATGCACTTTTACATTTCCGGGGCTATAATAATTGGGCACCGGGTGGATAAGCCTATAAACCCTGTCGGTCACTTTTCCATTTTTTACCACAACTACACCCACGCTGCACACGCTGCATGGGTTGCCATTGGCTGTCTCGAAATCTATTGCTGCAAAATTCAACATGTTGTTTGCGTTTTCAAATGCTATGCTTTTTCCCGTTTCTCGAATCAAACAAAGTGAATGACGGGAAACGCTATAATAATACGCGTTTTTTTACAGTTTTATTTTGAATAATTGCTCGTGTTGGCTAATTTTGCTGATAATTTTTGTTGCATAACTAAAATGCACATTAGATTTGATGGCAATTTCGCATCCCGTTTTTCCGCAATTATCATGAATGTTACTGACATGACACCGATGTTTTTCGAGTTTATTGAAAATCATGCAAACGAAGATTCAAGCAAGCTTCTTCTTAAATACAACGGCAAAATTCGCGACTTCGATTTGAAGTTCGCTCTCACTCAAATAGAGTGCCGAAAAAAAGGAGCCGTAAAACTCAAAAACTTCATCAGCAATCCCGGAATGCTTTTCCCTGATTCTTTAGCCTATGAGCAGTCAAGCCATGAGGCGGTGGCCATGTTTCATTCGTCGCTTGCCGGCTCATCACACAGCGTGCTCGACATGACTGCCGGGCTCGGCATAGATGCCATGGCTTTCGCGAATAAATGCGCTTCAGTGACAGCATGCGAAATAAACGCCACAAAAGCGGATGTACTTGCTCACAATTCACAGGCTTCAGGTCTTGACAACTTTACCGTCCTGAATGCTGATTCTGTCGAGTGGCTAAAAAGTAATGACACCCGTTTCAATACTATATTCATAGACCCGGCTCGTAGAGACTGCCACAACGGAAGAGTGTATAACTTCAGGGACTGCTTACCGGATGTCGTCGCTCTTCAAGACTTTCTTACCTGTAGATGCGACACTTTGCTTATTAAGGCTTCTCCCCTTCTCGACATATCCGCCACATTAAAAGATATACATTGCGTAAAATCCATTCGCGCTGTCAGTGTGAACGGTGAATGCAAAGAAATCTTGATTGAGGCTTCTTCCGGCAAGTTAAAAACAAATGCCGACAATGACAGTGGCGAAAGCCTATCCGGCACTATTGCCGATTGCAAAATTTTAAAAGAGGCTATCGATCTCAATAATGACGGCGACATAGTGTCACGATTTTCTTTTCAATCAAACTTAAATTCCTCAAATGTGAATTATGCCTCTTTTGCAGGGTTCGGCTCTGATGACACCGGCGATGGGAAAATGGATAACAGGCAATATTCTTATAGATATTTATATGAGCCAAATGCGCCTATGATGAAACTTTCGCCATGGGGAGAACTTTGCGATCGCATGCGTGGGCTGCATAAACTCGACCCTTCATCTCATTTGTTTGTGAGCGATAGTTACATTGCAGAATTTCCGGGAAGAATATTAAAAATTGATAGAGCAATTGGCAAAAAGCACGCCAAAGAGATTCAAGGTTCACACTTGAATGTGGTGTCACGCAATTATCCCCTTTCTCCCGATGAGATTCGCAAAAAATATTCTTTGAAAGAGGGGTCCGATAAATTTTTATATGCCACGCGAATCGCGTCAAAACCGATTATGATTCTCGCGGAAAAGATACAGTAATATCAAAAAATCCCCCGCCAGAATCTGGCGGGGGATTTTTTTGATAGTCTTATTAATGTTAATGCTCAAATCATAGTTCAAAAACGGAATCCCGCCGAAAGCACGATCTGATTGTTTGTCAACGACAGCTTAGACTGCGGCGACGGAATGTATTGATTCGGATCCGGATTCGGGTCGGCTGTGTAGGCATGATATTCAGACGACATGTTCTTATACACATATGCGAGGTCAACATAGAAACGCTGGTAACGATAGCCGAAACCACATGTGATATAGTTGGTTTCATTATCACAGCGATAGTTTGGCAACGTGCCTGATGTGTAAACAATTTCCTTATTGTCTTTAAGGCTGCTTGTGACAGGCGACGAAACATAACTGTAGCCGGCTCTCACACTAAATGATGGCGTCACACGATATTCTGCACCAATTCTGATAGTGCTGGTAGACTGATAAAAGTTAGCAATGTCAGCATTATAAGCGGCATAAGGATCGTTATTGCCAAAAGGAGAATACGCCCGCGTGGGTGCAACCGGGCCCTCTTTGCGTGTGGGGGCTCCATACCAATACCAGTCGTCATAATCCGGATAATCCCATGAGCCTATGCTATAACTTCCAGGTGCAGAAATCTTCATCTTGTTATATGGAGTCCATTCATAATCTGCCGACAGAATGAACTTGCTGCCTATCACACCTGCCACACTTGCCATAAGTTTCCAAGGAGTGCGGAAGCACATATCGTTATATCCAAGCAAGCCTCCGTTAGTTGTAGCAGTGCCACTTTCGCCTCCATACTTATAATTCAGATTAGCCCCGAAACTCTCGGTCAGGTTGAACCATGTGGGCGTATGGAATGCGAATCCCAATCTCAGTTCTTGTATAGGTTTCAAAATCAATCCAAGCTGATAATTGAAACCGGAACCATGAATGTTATAAAAATTATTAAGATTCCAGTTAGCTGATTCTCTTACGATCTGATTATTATGCCCGGGAACAAAGGCATCGGTCAGATTTTCGCCCCATACAGAATTAAGAGAATAATTGAAATTGATTATATCGAAATTCATACCCCAATAGACCACATTCGAGATATTGCCGCCTATTGCAATATTATATTCATCGAGCGAACCTTTCTCTTTCACATAAAACGCCCCATTGCCGCTGGTGCCGTTTCCCCACTGGCCAAACCAAGTGGTTTTGTCATTGCCCTCGGAAGGAGTGATAAGATAGCCGTCATATCCGAGAATAGCCATCCAGGGAACCACATATCCCCCGTCGGTAGGATTATAGGGATCATAAGAATCAGTTGCTGCCAAATCATTCTCCGTAAGCTCATTGCCATTTGCTATGCCAGCCACATAATTGCTCAGGGAGTTGTTAAGGGTAGGAATATTGCCGCCGTACTGCCTGTTGAACGAAACACCCTTATTGTAAGTGAATCCGAAATTAATGTTTGGAATAGTTGCACTCGGAAGCCTCATTGTCAATACTGCGCCAATGTTGTTGAGCAAAAACTTCGTCTGGCTCATGTCTGTCTTAAATCCTTGAGAATTAGACGATGAGTTCTGGCAGTCCAAATCGAGTGTAAATCCTATCTCACCACTGCGGTACACACCTATTCCGGCGGGATTTTGCGATATAGACGACAAGTCGCCGCCCAGAGCTCCGAAGGCACCGGCCATACTCATAAAACGTGCTGTGCCTTTCAAATCAGGCTGCGATATGCGGTAAGCGTCAATGGCGCTTTGTGCATATGCTGTCCCTGCACCGGCAAGCGTGAGGGCAAGAAACAATAAGTTTTTATTCATAGTTAGCATTTTTAATCTATAATGGATAAAACGTTAAGTGTTTGTTTACTTCTATAAACAAACACTTAACGCATGATGTTCAACGATGACGTCCGCCACCGCCACCACGACGGCTTCCGCCACCTGTGTTACGGCTTCCGCCTCCGAAACCACCACCTCTATTAGTGCGTCCGGTGTTGAAAGAACCGTTATTGCGGTTCGTGGTGCGGTTCGTATTGTTATAGTTTCTCGTATTAGATGTCGCCTTCTGGGTGTTCATATTACTGCGATTCACATTATTTGTGGCACGCCGGTTAGTAGTTGCTCCATTTTTAACGGAATTCACCCTATTGTTGCCACCACTGTTGTTTACAACTCCGGTGCCGGCCTGGCGATGACCCGTAGAATTTGTAGTGTTATATTCCCATCTACCGTTGTTATTGACAACTCCTGCCCCTCCGGGCCTGCTCATCGACACACCGGGACGAGCTGATAACCCGGGACGAGTTGAAGTTGAACCGGGGCGGTTTACAGAATTTCCACCGGGCACTCTATGCGCAAGATTACCTCCCCCGCCCGGGCGAGTGCTGTTCGACCATCCTGAATTCGGGCCGACCGGCCTGTTTCCATTAGGACGGTAATTTGCCATAGGAGGACGTCCTCCCGGATGACCCGGACATGACGGCCCCCAGCCCCAGCCCGGCCC
>VSPM01000030.1 GCA_009775365.1 Muribaculaceae bacterium | reverse complement strand
CCAAAAGAATCGGCAACTTTTTCAAGCTGCCGATTCAACTTTTTATGGTGTTCCTTATCCCGAACTCGCGTTATAAGAATCGTGAACCACCCACCATGAGAGAACTTAAAAAGATTGGCCACAAAAAATGCCCCCTCAATCACAGCAAATAAAACAAGAAACAGCCCGCACACCCATTTCGGCACCTTTCGTTCTCTGAGATAGAATGTTAACAGCACTGTGGTCATGAGCATAGTTATAGTGATTGCAAGGCCATAGGCCGCCTCCATATGTGAAGAACTTCGGAATATAGCCAC
Source organism: Muribaculaceae bacterium (assembly GCA_009775365.1). Taxonomy (GTDB): domain Bacteria; phylum Bacteroidota; class Bacteroidia; order Bacteroidales; family Muribaculaceae; genus Lepagella. Next base: position 33,151 of record VSPM01000030.1, on the reverse strand, counting down.
CGTCAGCAGACATCCGAACAGCAACGACCAATTGACCGCCGGCACATACAGCTGCCCTTTTTCAATGGAAGGATATTTCACATTAAGCCTTGGCCAGAACGATAAAGACATGGCCTCGCTGATAATTGTGAAAGAACCGCTTAGAAGCGCCTGGCTCGCAATTATAGCGGCGCCGGTAGAAAGAATCACGGCAGGCAAAATCCATCCATGAGGCATTATGCCATAAAATGGATTTACGCTCGAAGCCACCTGATTGCCCGATGATATTATCCATGCCCCCTGACCCAGATAATTAAGAAGCAACATAACTTTTACATAAATCCAGCTAATTGATATGTTGAGCCTTCCGCAATGACCCAAATCAGAGTAAAGAGCCTCGGCTCCCGTGGTGCACAGGAACACGGCTCCAAGAATAAGGAACCATCCCGGATAATCGATAAGAAGACGTATTGCACACCACGGATTGAACGCCTCGAATATTGACGGATAATCACCGATCTTCATCGCTCCCATAACCCCAAGAAAGGAGAACCACACAAGCATAAATGGGCCAAAGAACTTTCCTATCTTCCCTGTACCCGCCTGTTGCATCAAGAAAATCACGCATATTACAGTCACCACTATCGGCACCACCGGAACTCCGCTTCTCACAATGTCAAGCCCTTCTATTGCCGAGGTCACAGTGATGGCCGGCGTGATCACACCATCTGCAATAAGAGCGGCGGCACCTATTGCGGCCACGAAAAAGAGCCATTTCTCCTTTCGGTGCTTCAGCAGAGAGAACAGTGCCAGGATTCCGCCCTCTCCTTTATTGTCTGCACGAAGTGCTATCACTACATATTTAAGTGTGGTCTGGAGCGTTAATGTCCATATTACGCACGACACCGCCCCCACGATATAGTCTGCATCAAAATTTGGGTTCGCACCGATTATGGCTTTCATCAGATATAGAGGTGAGGTGCCGATGTCGCCAAACACGATGCCCATAGTCACAAGAAGCCCTAAAGCAGAAATTTTATTTAGGTTTGTTTTCATAATCTGTAATCTCGGTTTTATCACTCTCTTTGGACTATAATTGCTGCCAAAGATCGTTTTTACAATAATAAAATTTGGAGAAAAAGCCCCATATTCTTAATTTTGTGGAATCAACTTCCTTGTTGTTGGAAGTTTCTATGGTGTTTAAACAATCAAGAACCATATTTTTTTCAAATGATAGAACACATTTTAAAATATTTCCCATCTCTCTCCGACACACAAAAAGAGCAATTCAGGCTCATGACAGAATTGTATCCTCAATGGAATGAAAAGATTAACGTCATTTCAAGAAAGGATATAGCCAACGTGGAAGTGAACCACATCCTTCACTCTCTTGCAATAGCCAAGTTCATAAACTTCAAACCCGGAAGCAGAGTCCTTGACTTTGGCTCAGGAGGAGGACTCCCCGGGCTGCCTCTCGCTGTGATGTTTCCTGAGGTGCATTTCCATTTGATCGACCGAATCGGGAAGAAGATGAAAGTGGCCCGTGAAATATCTGAAGCATTGGGGCTGAAAAATGTGACTGTGCAACATGGCGACGCCGGAGAATGTCACGATAAATTTGACTTTGTGGTGAGCCGCGCAGTGATGTCACAGACCGATCTTGTGAAACTCGCAAAAAGGAATATTTCTACATCTCAACGCAACGGACTTCCGAACGGGGTGATTACATTAAAAGGGGGCGACATTCAGGCAGAAATTTTTCCGTTAAGGACAAAAACAGAAGTGGTTGATATTAAAAATTATTTTAAAGAAGACTTCTTCGACACTAAAAAAATTGTTTATACTATTGCGTGACGCCTTCTCACCGGCCTGCAATATGACATTCTACTTCATGCAGACTCCGGTGATGCACCGGTCATTTATCGTAACCTAAATTTTAAGACAATGAAAATTGCAATATTTCAATTCAGCCTGTTCGGGATAAACACATATGTGGTGTATGACCCCGAAACTCTAAAATGCGCGGTGATAGACCCCGGAATGATCAATCGTGAAGAAGAAATGGCTATGGACAGGTTCATTGAGAAAAACAATCTGACCGTAACCGACATTATCAACACTCATCTCCACATAGATCATGCCGTGGGCAACAGTTATCTTCAGAAAAAATATGGAGTCCCTGTGCGCGCCCATATTCTCGACCAACCACTTGGCGAAAGAATAATTCAGCAGGCCGAAATGTTTGGCGTGGATGAAAAAGTGAAAAATGTTGACATCTCAAGTTTCTTGAATGCTGGCGACATTATAAAAATCGGCAATGGCGAGCTTAAAGTGCTACATGTGCCGGGGCATTCTCAAGGAAGCGTGGCTCTCTATGACGAGAAAGACGGCTTTGTGGTTGTAGGCGATGCTTTATTCCAAGGCAGCATCGGAAGGACAGACCTCCCGGGAGGAAACTATAATCAACTCATCAATAGCATCAATTCAGAACTGATGGCACTCCCAGCTTCTACTGTCGTGTATTCGGGTCATGGACCTGCAACCACAATAGGCGATGAAAAAAGAATGAACCCGTTCTTGAGATAACGAACCACTCTTTAAGCGCTTTAATCCGAATGCTCTAACAAGAGCGCTTTAACCCGATTCAGAAACCAAACAACCAAATCTCTCCCTAATTAACAACCGAGCCGCAAAATATGCAGCCCGGTTGTTTCTCGCTAAAAATATCTGCGTTAAAAAACTTCAAGTCATGTAGTAGCATTTCACTTGCCCCACCGGAAGGCTGCCTACAACTAAAAGAGGTATATGCGCCGCGTCGGTTGATATCCAGGTGTCGATGTCATCGCTCGATTTCTTTTTCCCCTCAGTAGTGAATTTAAATTTTATGTGATACGCCTCACGTTTTGACTTGTCGCGAAGCTTTATTACTTTCTTCCCTACACATCGAATTGACAGAGACTCCACTTTTGAGCCGGAAAACACAGTTGCCTTTACCGTCTTTCCCGACCCAAGGGAGGAATAGTCGATTTTACGGAGGAAATAGAACACACTCAGCATGTCGAACACTTCGCCTGACCCCTCAAGTTTCTTTTCAGTCACATTATGTTTTCCATCTTTGCCAACCCGGGTGCGTTTAGCATGTCCCGTAACAGCTTTCCCACTATAGGAATATGTGATGTCGTCACGCCCGTATTTTCCTTTTTCATGTGCTATTTTGGAATAAGACAACGGCTTGAAACCCTCTTTCCTGATTTTCCCGAGCAATGTGTCGCGCACTTGATAAAAATTATCAGCCCAAGGCTTGGTTTTGCCATAAAGCGATATGCTATAATGATTTCCGCTGTTTTTAAGCACAAGAGTTGCCTCACCGGCATCTTTATGAATCAGGCCCCATTTATATGATATAACATAATGGAGCGTCTCGTCTGAAAAACCTTTAGCCTGCAACGGCATAGCCATTAGGGCAATGAATGCAATGAACAATATATGTCTTAAATATTTCATAATCTCAGAATATGTAATATAACAATGACCGCAGAAGCCGGATATAGTTTAAAATCTAAAATAATCCCGCGAATTATCATAAACCCGCGGGACTATCATTAATTATCATGCACATTTTTTAATAATACTGGGCGAGAACCTGTTCAAGCGCTGCAACCTGCATCACTCCGCTCTCCCTCCATTTGAGCTGGCCGGCCTTAAACACCATGAGCGTCGGAACTGATCTTACATTGTAGGCAGCAGCCAACTGCTCATTCTTATCGATGTCTACTTTTATGATTCTCACCTTGTCGCCAATCTTGGCGTGAAGGTCATCAAGAACGGGATGCATCATTTTGCAAGGGCCGCACCATGTTGCAAAAAAATCAACAAGCACAGGCTTGTCTGAATTGATTATATCTTCAAAATTTTCCATAATATAATAGTTGATTACAAATCTAACTGACACTTATAAAACGGCTATACACAGATAAAGTTTATTATTAATGCCGATAATTTTGGAATGTAAGAATAAAGTTGTAAATTTGCCTTGAATTAATGCAGCAGGCTTTTATCCTGAAGCATAGCGATTTTCACCTAAAACGCTTTACACAACCTTAAATAATATAATACCTTTTACAACATGGATCTCAACCTAAGTCTGAATCCCAACAAAGTGGTGCAATTTCTTCAGAAAGCACCGCAAGAAATCACAAAAGCTGACCTTATCCGCTTTGTGAAAGAGAACGGCATACGCATGGTCAATTTCATGTACCCTGCTGACGACAACCGTCTCAAGACTCTTAATTTCGTCATCAACTCAGAGAGCTATCTTGACTCTATCCTGACTTTTGGCGAACGTGTTGACGGCTCAAGCCTCTTCCCCTTCATCGAGGCCGGAAACAGCGACCTCTATGTGATTCCGCGTTTCTCCACAGCATTTGTAGACCCGTTCTGCGAGATTCCAACCCTCACGCTTCTCGCTTCGTTCTTCAACAAGGATGGCCTTCCGCTTCATTCATCTCCCGAATACACACTTCGCAAAGCCTGCGAAGCGTTCACAGAGACCACTGGAATGGAATTCTATGCCATGGGCGAACTTGAGTATTATGTAATCTCGGAAGACACCGGCCTTTTCCATGCTTCTGACCAGAAAGGTTATCACGAGTCTGCACCTTTCGCCAAGTTCAATGATTTCCGCGTAGAGTGCATGAATCTCATCGCTCAGGCCGGCGGCCAAATCAAATATGGCCACAATGAAGTAGGCAACTTCACTCTCGACGGTAAGATCTACGAACAAAATGAAATAGAGTTCCTTCCGATTCCTGCCACCCAGGCTGCCGACAATCTCATGATTGCAAAATGGATTATCCGCACACTCGCTGCCAAGAAAGACTACGACGTGACTTTCGCTCCGAAAATCACTGCCGGCAAAGCAGGTAGCGGACTCCATATCCACTTCAAGATTATGAAGGGAGACCAGAACATGATGACTGAAAACGGACATCTGAGCGACATTGCCAAAAAAGCTATCGCAGGAATCCTTGAGCATGCAGATGCCATCACAGCAATGGGCAACAAAGTGCCGACAAGCTACTTCCGCCTCGTGCCTCATCAGGAAGCCCCGACTTCTATTTGCTGGGGTGACCGCAACCGCTCTGTCCTCGTGCGCGTGCCTCTCGGATGGACCGGCGACAACGACATGTGTGCCCAAGCAAATCCGCTCGAAGCCAACAAAGAGACAGTTCGCCCGCAAAAGCAGACTGCTGAGCTTAGAAGCGCAGACTGCTCTGCCGACATCTATCAGTTGATAGCTGCCATGGTTGTTGCCGCCCGCACCGGATTTGAAATGGAGAACGCTCTTCAGCGCGCTGAAGACATGTATGTGAGCGTGAATATCCATGATGACGCCAACAAAGAAAAACTCGCTCAGCTGAAATCGCTCCCCGACAGCTGCGAGGCTTCTGCAAATGCTCTAAAAGAGCAGCGTGGTGTGTTCGAGGCTAAGGATGTGTTCGCACCAAGCCTCATCGACGGCATAATCAATAAACTTTATTCGTTTAATGACGCCGATCTCCGCCGCGAAACAACCAACGATCAGAACAAGATGATGAAAGTGGTGCGCAAATATTGGCACTGCGGGTAATTGTCTGACTGACATACTCAGCAATTACTGAACGATAAGATAACCGCCCGGCACTGAGTGCCGGGCGGTTATCTTATCGTTTTATTTTTTATCTTATTAAACCATGAAATGCTGAAACGAATTGCAATACAAATCAAACACGAATAGTGACGAGCGTTCACAATCTTTTCTTTGCGAAACAAGATACTTAATCACTTCCGAACTCTGATATGAAGCGCAAAAAGCTGCCGCGGGTCCTGTCACTCCTCTATTAGCAGGACTCTGCGTCGATTCACTTTCAGGGATTCCGGCAAACACTTCCTCAAATCCATATCCACCGACCACAGTCATCACCTGGCCTCGAAATCCGGACACGCCGCCTATGCAATAGGGCTTCCCAAGTTTACGGCAAACTCTCTCAATCATCAGTTTTGACGAGGGATTGTCGGTTGCATCAACCACAAAATCGCAATCCCTAAGCATGTTTTCTGCCATGCCTGATGTGACAATACATTCCATACAGTCAACGCTCACACCTTTATTAAGCTCGCTTATCCTTTTGGCTACCAAAAGCGACTTGCTTTCGCCAGCCTCCGATTCTTTGAAAAAGAATTGGCGCTGAAGATTTGAAACATCAACCGTGTCGAAATCTGCTATGCAAAGCCTTCCTACTCCTGCCCCGGCAAGCTGCATTGCAACCATCGAACCCAATGCGCCGCAGCCTACTATTGCCACTTTAGAACGCAACAGAGATTCCTGACCGACAATGCCGACTTCTTTCACTGCAATCTGGCGTGAGTAACGGCATTTAACTTCCGTTTCCATTTTAACAATCCACTATGTATTTATAACCAACCGGGTAATCCCGTTAAGACTTGAAATCCGCCGGCATATCGGTGATATGCACATCCATCTGCGGGAACGGGAATGAGAAACCTTTCTCGGGGAGTTCTTTATAGAATCTTTGATTCATATCAAAAAACACTCCCCAGTAATACTTTTTGTGAGTCCATGCCCTCACTGTTATATTGATGCTGCTGTCGGCAAGAGCGCCAAGCCCGACAAACGGCGAGCAATCGGACTTTTCAATTATCCCCTCATTGATTGCAACTTTTTCTCGAAGTTTATCTTTGATTGACTGCTGACGGGCACGCCTGTCAGAGCGGAAACGTTCCCACCATCCTTTTTTCGCCACATCTTCCGACTCACAATTTTCATCGGATTCCTCTTTGCAGGCCTCTTTCTTTACTTCGGTCAGGTCATGCCGCAACTTCACATCGTCATCTATGTATTGCTTCACTATTCTGTCGTCAGATCTGAGCATCTCCATTATAGCCTCGGCAGCCGCAGAGTAATCTGTGCCATATGCAAGCGACACAGTCCAGTCCACCCTCCTGTAGTCTTCTCTTGAATAGTTATTGATCGACCCTGTTGAAAGACCTCCGTTCGGAATAATTATCGACTTATTGTCGGGAGTGTTAATAAGAGTATGGAATATCTGAATCTCTTTCACTGTTCCGGAGAATCCCTGTGCCTCTATATAATCGCCCACTTTGTATGGTTTCAGGAGCAATATCAGAACGCCTCCCGCAAAATTCTGCAATGTGCCGCTCAGAGCCATACCTATTGCAACACCTGCTGAAGCAAACAGTGCAAGGAATGAACTGGTCTCTATTCCAAGTATTCCGATTATGGTTATAATAAGAATAAAATAAAGCACCATCCTTATTAAGGAAAGCACAAACGTGGTTAGCGATGCATCAACCTTATTATTGATCATTATGCCGAAAACAAGGCCATATAGCTTCTTTATTATGAATTTGCCAATATAGAAAACAAGAACGGCAATCACCAGTTTAAAAGAGAATTGCACAATGCCATTTGCAATACTGCTCACGGCATCTTCAAATCCAAGCCCTTTCAATGTCTCAAACACGCCTTTCCCTCCGGATGTAGCATCCGTCACAGGAACCACAGGTAAGTTATCTGTCTGTATCATCTTGAGTTATATTACAATTACATTAATTTGCTTTTTCATAAACGCTTTTATACCAGTCAAGGGTTCGATAAAACCTCCCTTTTGCTGTTTCGTCATATTCCGAATATGCGTAACATGACAAGCCGGAATAATGCTCTTGCCTTATCGGCGCATAATTGAAATCCACATCAGTCGCAGCCTTATATATCACAAAAGAATCCATCATCGCGTCGAATTCTTCAACAGACGGACCCGTCTCGCTACCGGCAGCCGCAAGCCTTGTGTATTGTCCGAAATCATAAAAAGGCCCTATCCTGCCCCTTGTGTATTTCTGAAGACTGCTGACATCGGGCACTGCCATTTCTGAATACGCGTTTCTGCAATATTCAGCAACCTGTTCTATCTTCGACATGTCAGTTACCGCAATCGTAGCCACTCTCCAGCTCGAGCTCGGATATTGTACATAATGATTGAAAAACGCCTTGGCGGCTCCACACAAATCCGGATTTTCATTCAAAATATAGGGCATCGTCAAGTCATATGGCATTCCGGGGGTAAACACTTCTGTGGGATAGCCCACCAAATAATTACACTTTCCCCTTAACTCATAGGCGGTCTCTATGCCGCTCATGTAGCAAGCATCAAACCAGATGAAATCAAATAACCCGTCAGGGATAGCATCTGCAAGTTCATCAATGTCTGTCTCATCTTTATAGCCGCTGTCTTTATCCTTGTCGCAGTCTGACCCGAACGAACGCAAGACAGGATTTCCACTCCCCTTTTCACTTACGCGACGCTGAGATGTCGCCGGGTCTACACCAGTGCCATGCGACCACAATATCAGCCCATAGCGTTCGGATTTCTGCATTGCATGCATATCATCAATAACTTCCGTGATACGCTCCGGGTCTGTGGAGTATAATTCCTTAGTATATTTTTTAACAGCGACAAAAGCACAAGAATCAGGAGAGACTTGTGTCAATTTAAGCATCTGAGGCATTTCATCAGGAGTCACCTCATACAGATAAAAAGAATTGTGTGCCAAATCAATATCACGTGCAGCCTTCAGGATTTCCTTCTTATCGCTTAGCAAATTACCATAAAGATTATTGGAAGCGACAGCATACAGCAATACAGTTGTCTTTACATCTCCTTCTTCAGGAACAAACGGCTCATTGTTCTCTTTACATCCACCGACAAAAAAAATTATGCCGGCTGCTACACACGATATAAGCTTGCAACGTAAATTATTCATCATTTTTTATGTGCACATTAATTGCCGTGAGTGTCAATCACACTCATCGGCGATGCTAACTGATTGTTTAATAATAAATGCCGGACATTTTACAACGCCCTAATAATATTAATAACGCTAAAACTCCTGCAATAATATTATTGCGCGAAATTATCACAATATTTTTTTAGATTACACATAAATCCGCTGAATACGAAACAATGAAGCAAACTTTATGAAGCCATATCTTTATTTTTTCACATTTAAATGTTAAATTTGCACTTTAATGTTAAAATAAGCGTTAAACTAAGTTGGCACTTAATTGTTAAATCTATAAAAGAATTATGGATAAGGCTTAAAAACGGTGCCAATCCTAAAAGACAGTGACATGAAGAAATCGATTATATGGCTACTGACTATAGTAATGTCAATCACGTTCGGAGCTCTGCTCTACTTTCAAATCATGTATCTCGAAAACATGGTGAAAATGAGAGAGGCGCAGTTTTCAGAAACAGTGATGAGATGCTTGTCGGCTACATCTTCCTATCTTGAGAAGAAGGAGACACTACACTTTCTTGAAGAGGATGTAAATATCATCGAATCTAACCTCTACGGCGAACATCCCTTTGCCATAGACGGCGAGAACATACGCTATTCGGTAGAGAGCCCTGACAGCACAGTCACAAAATACACTCTTGCCGTAGAGGTAGACAGGTCACAACAGGACCCGTCGATGCTCGGTTTTCAGTCACCTACCGGCAATGTCTCAAGCCACTACCGAGATATGCAGGAAGTGATACGCAGCCAATACCTCTATCAGAAAGGACTGCTCAACGAAGTGATACTTTCAATTCTTCGCGATTCCGGCAAAAGGTCGGTCTTTGAAAGAGCCGACTCCACAATCATTCGGTCATATCTTGCATCTGAACTCGCCAACAACGGACTGACAGTTCCGTTTGTTTTTGCAATCACCAATAATAAACACAACATAATATACGCTTCTCAAAATTATGACGATTCACTCTCCAAAGGGGTGTATTCGCAGGTGCTGTTTCCTAACACCGACTCTCAGCTACGCCTGAATGTGCAATTTCCTGACAAAAACAATTATATATTCTCTTCTGTCAGATTCATAATCCCGAGCCTTGCGTTCACATTGATTCTTCTGGTCATATTCCTCTATACAATTATCCTGGCATTCAGGCAGAAAAAACTGTCGGAGATGAAAACTGATTTCATCAACAATATGACTCATGAATTCAAGACTCCCATCTCAACAATATCTCTTGCGGCCCAGATGCTCAATGACGACTCTGTGAGAAAATCTTCTACATCGCTCAAGCATTTGTCGCAAGTAATAACCGACGAATCGAAACGCCTTAGATTCCAAGTGGAAAAGGTGCTTCAGATGTCGATGTTCGACAATTCGTCAAGCTCACTTAAATTCACTGAAGTCGATGCCAACAGCATAATCGAGAATGTGATCCACACATTTAAAATTAAAGTGGAAAAATATGGAGGCTCCATCACTTGCAATCTCGATGCCGAAAATGCCATCGTGAATGTGGATGAGATGCACTTCACAAACATTATCTACAACCTTCTCGACAATGCAGTGAAATATATGAATGAAGACACTGAGCCTCATCTCAACATAACGACACGCGACATCGACGGATCGAGGCTTGAGATTAGAGTGAGCGACAACGGAATCGGCATTAAACGAGAAGATTTAAAAAAGATCTTTGAAAAGTTCTATCGAGTATCCACCGGAAACCGACATGACGTAAAAGGATTCGGACTCGGATTGGCTTATGTGAAAAAGATGGTTACTATCTTTGAAGGCTCAATCAACGTTGAAAGCGAACCGGGAAAAGGCTCGACTTTTATCATAGAACTTCCCCTCTCCACAGAAGATGATTTCGACAGCGAATATCATCCTGATTCTGAAAATTAATCAAAATTAATATAGACTGCTATGGACGACAAATTGAAAATACTGCTTTGCGAAGACGATGAGAATCTGGGCATGCTTCTCCGCGAGTTTTTGCAGGCCAAAGGCTTTAATGCCGACCTCTGTCCGGACGGCGAAAAAGGCTACAAAGCGTTTTTAAAAGGGAAATACGACCTCTGCGTGCTCGACGTGATGATGCCGAAAAAAGACGGGTTCACTCTTGCCCAGGAGATTCGCAATGTGAATGGCGAGGTGCCTATCATATTCCTAACGGCAAAGGCGCTTAAAGAGGATGTGCTCGAAGGATTTAAACTTGGGGCAGATGACTATATCACCAAACCGTTCTCCATGGAGGAGCTCGTGTTCCGCATCGGGGCTATCCTTCGCAGGGTAAAAGGCAAGAAGGATAAGGAAATCACTCTTTATAAGATTGGCAAATACACCTTCGACACTCAGAAGCAAGTGCTCATATCCAACGACAAGACTCAGAAACTCACAACAAAGGAGTCGGAGCTTCTTGCGCTTCTGTGCTCTCACATTAATGAAATCCTTGAAAGAAACTTCGCACTGAAGTCCATCTGGATTGACGACAATTATTTTAACGCCAGGAGCATGGATGTCTACATCACAAAACTTCGCAAACTCCTGCGCGACGACCCGAATATCGAAATCATCAATATCCACGGAAAAGGCTATAAGCTCATAGCCCCCGACGGACAGACACCGGCAAAGGAGGAATAATCCGGCACACAGTTTTAGTGACGGCATCAATATTTCCTAATTAAAAAGGGCGCACAAGTGCGCCCTTTTTAATTATTTTCATTAATTTTGCCACATGAAATTGCTATACAGAATTTATCAGTGGCTTATCGCGGCCCCGATATTCATAGCCGCAACTTTTGTAACGGCTTTGATTACGAGTATTGGCTCTCTTATATTCGGCACTCATTGGTGGGGCTATTATCCGCCACACATATGGGCGAGATTCACCTGTATGCTTCTTTTTATCAAAGTGAAGGTGAATGGTCGAGAAAACATTGACCGAAAAACGTCATACATATTTGTTGCCAACCATCCGGGCGCCTTCGACATTTTCTCCATATACGGCTACCTCAACCATAACTTCAAATGGCTCATGAAGAAAAGTCTTGAAAAAATCTTCATGGTAGGGTCTGCGTGCAGAAGAGCGCACCATGTGTTTGTCGACGATTCCAACATAGCGTCAATCAAGCAAACCATTTCGGATGCAGAAGAAATATTACGCGACGGAATGTCGTTAGTGATTTTTCCTGAAGGCAGCCGCTCATGGGACGGAAAAATGATTCCCTTCAAACGCGGCGCTTTCATGCTCGCTTCAGAGTTTAATCTCCCTGTCGTGCCTATCACCATAGACGGCAGTTTCAAAAGGATGCCGAGATTCACTTACAATATAACACCCGGCACAATCACTCTGACAATCCACGAGCCTATATTCCCGGGAGAGAGAGGATTCAACACGAAAAGGCTCATGGCGCAATGTCGTGAGGCAATAGAGTCTTCTCTGCCAGCTCAAGACAAAGGTGAAAGCGCAGGGAAAAGGAATAGCGAGTGATTATTTCATGACTGCCATCCTCGCTTTTTCACAAAATGCTTGCAAGTTAAAATAATTTGAACTAACTTTGCCCTCGAAGCAGGGGTGCTCCCGAAAGGATGCTGAGATTATACCCTGTGAACCTGATGCGGATAATGCCGATGAAGGGAGCTTCTTTATAGTCAAAGTCACTTCTTCTATACACATTGGCCGGTCCAACTCAGGTTGAACCGGCCTATAATTTTATACGCGAACCATCAAAGCAACGAATCTGAAGCACATGGACAAACCTCTTGTCACAATACTTTCTATAGCGGCCTCCGACCCTACGTCCGGAGCCGGGGTTCAGGCGGATTTAAAAGCTGCCGCCCACTGCGGAGTCTATGCCATGACAGCATTGACTGCTGTAACCTCACAAAACTCAAAGGGCATATGTGAGGTTTTTGCAGTTCCACCACAAACTCTTCGAAAACAGTTGGAATGTATCTTTGATGAAGTCACTCCCGATGCCATAAAAATAGGCATGATCGGATCCATTGAAAACGGCAAAGAGATTGCTTCTTTTATAAAGGAAAAAGCCGGATGCGTGCCGGTTATTATAGACCCGGTTCTTTCCGCCTCCGCAGGCGGAGACATTTGCATCTCCCAGCATAAGATAATTGACTTTTATATCAACAATCTGCTGCACCTTGCCACAGTAGTCACCCCAAACCTGAAAGAAGGAGAACAATTCCTTGGCAGAACGATTGATAACTTAATCGACGATGCCTCCGACTTGCTCAACCTCTTTGAGTCAAAAGGCGTTGTACTAAAGGGGGGACACAGCAACGGCTGTTTACTTACCGACCTTCTCACATGGAAAGACCGGGAAGGCAAAACAAGACACGAAGAATCTGTAGGCAAACGTGTTGACACATTTAATCTTCACGGAACCGGATGCACATATGCCTCTCTGCTCGCATCATTCATTGCAATGGGAGAAAACCTGCCTACAGCGTTTCAGCATGCCTGTCAAACTGTCAGGATGATAATTTCCCGAAGCGACTCATACTCTCTCGGGCGTTCGGACTACGGTCCGCTTAACACTCTTGACTTCATAACTTCTAATAATTTATTGAAAACAAATAAACTCTGATATGAATATTATTTTGAATTCACAGCCAGTCTCTCTCCCCTCCGACTGCATGACGGTAGCCGATCTTGTGGCATGGAGAAACATCAAGCCTCATGGCACTGCAATAGCGCTCAACGACAAGATTGTCAAAAAAGAGAATTGGGAACTTACGAAGTTATCAGAACTTGACAGGATTACTGTAATTTCAGCTGCTTTCGGAGGATAACGCCACCAAAGATATAAATCATGATGGAGAAGCTGTTTATAGTGGCCGTCACAACTCCCGGCGACTATCCCAATGAGGCAGAAGTGATAACTTCTATTCTGGCGAATAACCGGGCAGACATGGTTCATATACGTAAGCCTGGATGGAGCCGTGAAAGAACCGTCGAGCTTATTGAAGCCATTCCGTCATGCCTCTGGAAAAGGCTTCGAATTCATGACAATTTTTCGCTGATGAAAGATTACAGGCTGGGAGGAGTGCATCTCAATGCAAGGAATCCACAGCCTCCTGAAAACGCAGAGTCAGTCAGTTGCTCGATGCATTCTATAGAGCAACTCGACCAATCAGAAAACTTCGATTATGTGACACTTTCACCAATATTCGATTCAATTTCAAAACCGGGATACAAGAGCGCCTTTAATCTCGAAAATATTTCACGATATATAAGGGGTAAAAAGGTGGTAGCTCTCGGAGGTGTCACACCTGACAAATTCCCTGCTTTGCGTGACGCCGGCTTTTTTGGCGCGGCTATGCTTGGCCATTTCTGGCAACAAAAAACTTAAATCTAAAAACATTGATAATAATATGCTACAGTACATAACCAACACCGAGTGCAAAGTGCCTGTCGCAGACCAGGTGTTTGCCGTTATTGAAGGTGGATGCAAATGGGTGCAGATAAGAATGAAAGATGCCTCCGACAACGAAATACGTAAAGTTGTCGAAGCCGTGAAGCCCAAATGTATTGAAAAAGAAGTTTTCTTGATTCTCAACGACCGTGTTGAACTTGCAAAAGAGCTCAACGTTGGGGGTGTTCATCTCGGCAAAGAAGACATGCCATGCAGCCAGGCAAGAATGATTCTCGGCCCGGCGGCTGTTATCGGCGTCACCGCCAACACCATGGCTGATGCGCTTGCAGTGAGCGCACTTGATATTGACTATTATGGCTTAGGGCCTTTTTCCGACACAAAGACAAAAAAGAACCTTGCCCCTGTGCTCGGCCTTGACGGAATAAGAAAACTTTGTTTTGAAATGGCTGAAAACAACATCCGGATTCCGCGTGTGGCTGTTGGAGGAATCACGGCCGACGACGTGTTGCCGCTCCTTGAAGCCGGAGTTAACGGCATAGCAGTGAGCGGCGCAATTGCCTTTGCCGACAGCATTGAGAGAGAGACTGAAAAATTCATGGCTCTCTTGCCAAAAGTTAATGACTGATTTTAATTCAGCCACATGCGCAATTGCACATGTGGCTGAATTCTCAACTAACAATAACACAAATGAACGATACTTTAAAAATAGGCGACAGGGAATTCAAGTCGCGTCTTTTCGTAGGCACAGGCAAATTCCCCTCCCCCGAAATTATGCTTGAAGCCATCAAGGCTTCTGAATCAGAGATGATAACAGTGGCCATGAAACGTGTCAATCTGATGAATGAGGCCACTGACGATATGCTGACTCATATAAACCGTGAAAATGTGCAGCTGCTGCCAAACACTTCCGGGGTGCGCAATGCACAGGAAGCTGTCATGGCGGCACAAATGAGCAGGGAAATATTCGGCACCGGTTTTATAAAACTGGAAATCCATCCGGACCCAAAATATCTCATGCCTGACCCTATCGAGACTTTAAAAGCTACGGAACAATTGGCTTCAGAAGGTTTTACTGTCCTTCCATATATTCAGGCTGACCCCGTGTTGTGCAAGCTCCTTGAAGAGGCTGGGGCTGCTGCCGTAATGCCACTTGCCGCCCCTATTGGCACCAACAAAGGGCTTGTGACCCGCGACTTGCTGGAAATAATTATTGAACAAAGCAACGTGCCGGTAATCGTAGACGCCGGTCTCGGCGCCCCTTCCCATGCCGCCGAGGCTATGGAGATGGGTGCGGATGCAGTCCTTGTCAATACCGCCATTGCAGTGTCGGGCAATCCGGTGGCTATGGCCGACGCATTTCGACTTGCGGTAAAAGCCGGAAGAGAAGCCTTCAATGCCGGCCTTGGCGCCGTAAGCACGCACGCTATGGCCACATCTCCACTTACTTCATTCCTTAACGACCTTTAAACCAAATCTAAATCATGGAAATAGAAAACATAAACGTTTCGTCATATCCCAATTCCACAAAAAAATATGTGACCGGGAAACTCCACCCTATAAAGGTGGCAATGAGAGAAATCCATCAGTATCCAACAGTCTCCATCGAAGATGGCAAACGTATAGAAAGCCCAAATCCACCTGTCACAGTGTATGACACAAGCGGGCCCTACACCGACCCGAATATAAACATCGATATAAACAAAGGGTTGCCGCGCTTCAGAGAAACCTGGGTGAAAGAACGTAATGACACTGTTGAACTCGACGACATTACAAGCCAATATGGCAGGGCTCGTCGCGACGACACTTCGCTCGACGCTATCCGTTTCCCTATTTTCCACAAACCCAGAAAAGCCAAGGATGGAGCGCGTGTCACCCAAATGCATTACGCACGTAAAGGAATAATCACGCCGGAAATGGAATATGTGGCTATCCGCGAGAATCTCGACAATGAGGCACGCGGCATTGAAAGCCATATCACCCCCGAACTTGTACGCGATGAAATTGCCGCCGGACGGGCAATAATTGCCGCTAATATAAATCACCCGGAAGCAGAGCCCATGATTATCGGGAAAGCATTCGCGGTGAAACTCAACACCAATATCGGCAACTCTGCTCTCTCTTCCGGAATTGAAGAAGAAGTGGCGAAAGCCGTGTGGAGCTGCTATTGGGGAGGCGACACTCTCATGGATCTCTCTACTGGCAATAACATCCACGAAACCCGCGAATGGATAATAAGGAATTGCCCTGTGCCGGTAGGAACTGTGCCTATCTATCAGGCATTGGAAAAAGTGGAAGGGAGAGTAAAAGACCTTACATGGGAAATATATCGCGACACTCTCATTGAACAATGCGAACAGGGTGTGGACTATTTCACTATTCATGCCGGCGTTCTGCGCGAACATGCCGACCTCGTTGCGAAACGTCTCACCGGCTGTGTGTCGCGTGGCGGCTCTATCATGACACAATGGTGTGTGGAACACGACTCTGAAAGTTTTCTCTACACTCATTTTGATGAAATATGCGAGATTCTAAATAAATATGACGTGGCTGTGTCGCTTGGCGACGGCATGAGGCCGGGCTCAACCCATGATGCTAACGACCGCGCACAATTTCTTGAACTTGAAGTGCTCGGCGAACTAACAGAGAAAGCATGGGCACACGATGTGCAAGTGCTTATCGAAGGCCCTGGGCATGTGCCTATGCACAAAATCAGACGCAATATGGAGAAACAGTCTGATGTGTGCCATGAAGCGCCGTTCTACACGCTCGGCCCTCTCACCACCGACATAGCCCCGGGGTATGATCATATCACATCGGCAATAGGCGCTGCGATCATATCAAGCCTCGGAACTGCCATGATATGCTATGTAACTCCTAAAGAACACTTGTCGCTCCCGAATCTTAACGATGTGCGCGACGGTGTGATTGCATATAAAATAGCCGCTCATGCCGCTGACCTTGCCAAAGGATTTCCCGGCGCAAATGTGAGAGACGACGCTCTCAGCAAAGCCCGCTATGAATTCAGATGGAAAGACCAGTTCAATCTGTCGCTCGACCCTGAAAGGGCAAAACAGTATTATCTCGAATCCCGACGGAATGCCCCGGAGGCTGACGACAAGTTCTGCACAATGTGCGGCCCGAACTTCTGCGCCATGAGGATTTCCCAAAACATAGCAGAGTCATGCCAACGATGAAATCTGACCCTACGCCCGATGCTATATTCGGCCACGGATTTGCCGACGTTATCGGGATGTATGACTGGGACAAAACCATAGAGCTCGTAGAAAACGCCACAATAGAGGAGGTAGACAGCGTGCTTGCAAAAGCTCAAAGAAACCGCAAGGCATTGACTCCGGAGGAGTTTGCCATACTCATTTCGCCGGCTGCCTCTTCAAGAATAAACGAGATGGCCATCCTCTCAAACCATTTCACATCTGAAAGATTTGGAAAGACAATCTCGTTGTATATCCCTATGTATGTAGGGAATGCATGCACAAACAAGTGCGTATATTGCGGATTCAATCATGACAATCCCTTTGAGCGCACCATTCTTACCCAATCGCAGATTGAGCAAGAGTGCAAGGCCATAAAGCGTCTCGGGCCTTTTGAAAACCTTCTCATTGTCTCGGGAGAGTATCCTTCGCTATGTGGAGTGGAGTATCTGGAAAAAACTCTCCACACGTGCCGCCCCTATTTCCATAATCTCACTATCGAGGTGCAGCCAATGAGAGCGGCAGACTACGAGCGGCTCACTCATTCAGGATTGAACGGTGTGGTGTGTTTTCAAGAAACTTATCACCGCGAGGCATATAAGCGCTACCATCCCAAAGGGATGAAAAGCCATTTCGAGTGGAGACTCAACGGCTATGACCGAATGGGGGAAGCCGGTGTGCATAAAATTGGACTGGGGGCTCTCCTTGGCCTGGAAGACTGGCGAGGCGATGTGGTCATGATGGCCAGACATCTGCGATATTTGCAAAAAAAATACTGGAGAAGCCGCTATTCCGTGAATTTTCCGAGAATGAGGCCATCTGAAAGCGGATTCCAGCCTGTGAGCATAATAAGCGACAAAGAGCTTGCGCAGCTCACATTTGCATTCCGCATATTCGACCACGATGTCGACATCTCCTACTCCACAAGAGAAGCGCCTGAATACCGCGACAACATGATTCCACTTGGAGTCACGTCAATGAGCGCAGGAAGCAAAACCGACCCGGGCGGCTATGCATCTGCACCTGACTCTCTTGAACAATTTGAAGTGAGCGATGAAAGACGCCCCATTGATGTCGAGGCCGCCATAAGAGCCCATGGATATGACCCTGTATGGAAAGACTGGGACTCGGTTTTCGACTGAAACACTGATTTCGACTAAGAGCGCGTCATATATTAAAATTTACGACGCGCGCTAAAACACGGAAATAGTTTTTGCAGCTTAATTACAAAACTTTCTCCTCTTTATCACATGCCTCGGGTAACAAATTAAGACCCCGGGGCATGTGTCATTAGGAGAGATTACCCACAAAAGATAATGCAGAGGTAAAAACAGCATGCTATAAACAAAAATCTGCGCTTGTTGTTATAAGAGTATATCAAATTTTAATGATTATGAAATTCACACAACCGAAACTACCCTACGCTCCCGACGCTCTTGCGCCGGTAATCTCGCCGACTACTATCGAATATCATTACGGCAAACATGAGCGTGCTTATATCGACACTCTAAACAAACTCATTGAAGGCACAGAATTTGCCGACATGGCTCTCGAAGACATCATTGTGAAAAGCGATGGAAAACTGTTTAACAACGCTTCGCAAGCCTGGAACCACATCTTTTATTTCTTCCAGTTCTCGCCCGACGGAATTAAAGAGCCAACAGGAAAACTGCGTCAACAGATTGAGAGCCAGTTTGGAAGCCTTGATGAGTTTAAACGCCGGTTTGAAGAGGCCGGAGCCACTCTTTTCGGTTCCGGATGGGTGTGGCTTGCATCAGATGCCGACGGCAAGTTATGCATAGTCCAAGGCAAAAATGCAGAGAATCCTCTCACACAGGGGCTAAAGCCGATACTGACATTCGATGTCTGGGAACACGCCTACTATCTCGACTATCAGAATCTGAGAGCACAATACCTCAGCAAACTTTGGGATATTGTAGACTGGGACGTAGTTGAAGCCCGTTATGAAGACTGACACGGAACTGCTACTTTATTAGAACCGAACAGTTGAAAATGAAGTATTGACAACAATCCTGTTATTAAACAGGATTGTTAGTTATAAATTTAAATGCCCTGCTTTTTGAAGTTTGGGCATTTTTTTGTAATTTCGCGCCTGATTGATGGATAAGGTTAATGACGGCATGTCATGTCGTTTTATAATTTTTAATAAGTCAATGATAGATTTGGCTTGATAATTGTTATATATTTATGACATCAAGGCCGTCGGGTTATTAAAGTGTCGAAAGGCATAGAAAAATCCGGACGCAAAGATTGTTAAACATCTAACACTTAATACTGCAGCGAATGCAAGACAACACCGACATCACCCCACAAATCATAGAGGCAATCAAAGACAAGAAAGGTAAAAAGATTGTGGTGATCGACCTCTCTGACATTGATTCCGCCTCAACCGGGAAACTTATTATCTGCCAAGGCAACAGCACATCACAAGTGAGCGCGATTGCCGACTCTGTTAGAGAAGAAGTGCAGAAGACAACAAAAATCAAGCCGTATAACTACGAGGGATACCGCAACAGCCAATGGATAGTGATTGACTATGGCAACATAATGGTGCATGTGTTTCTCCCTGATTATCGCAATTTCTACAACCTTGAAGCCCTATGGAACGATGCCCCTGTGGAATGTCTTCCCGATGAAGACTGACATTGGCATCTAAAAGTAACGGCGGATTGATTCTCACTCTGAAAACTAACCCCAAATGTTAAAATACCCCAAACCGCAAAAAAACGGTAATCATAATAAAAAGCCTATGTTCAATATGTATTGGATGTATGGCGTTATTTTGATTTCACTCTTCGCATTGTTCTATTTTCAGGACGCTTCACAGACAAAAGAAGTTAACTGGACAGATTTTGAGAAGGCAGCACTCAATGGAGACATTGACAAGATTATGGTTTTCTCCGAAGCCAACACGGCTGAAGGATTCGTAAATGATGAAGGAGCCAAGAAACATCATTTCGACAATTCCGACTCATTCAATGGCGACAAGAAGATTAAAACCACAATTCCCTCCTCCGACAAGATTCAAGAGAAAATCGACTCCTGGAATGCCGCTCTCGCAGCCGAAGGGAAACCTCAGATTAAAGTGAACTATGAAAAAGGGTCCGACCTAATGAAACTCTTCTGGTATTTCGGGCCTATACTAATTTTGGTAATTTTCATGGTCTATATGTCGAAAAGGATGAGTGGAGGGACTTCCGGTGGAGGCATCTTCAGCGTCGGCAAATCAAGAGCCACAGTTTTCGACAAGAATAACGGCTCCTCAGTCACTTTCAAAGACGTGGCAGGTCTTGCCGAGGCAAAAGTAGAGATTGAAGAGATTGTCGAGTTTCTTAAAAATCCTCAGAAATACACCGAACTGGGAGCAAAAATTCCCAAAGGCGCGTTGCTTGTAGGCCCTCCGGGAACCGGCAAGACGCTTCTTGCAAAAGCAGTTGCCGGGGAAGCCAATGTGCCGTTCCTGTCAATGTCTGGCTCTGACTTTGTTGAAATGTTTGTAGGCGTCGGCGCCGCTCGAGTGCGCGACCTATTCAAGCAAGCAAAAGAGAAAGCCCCCTGCATTGTGTTTATCGACGAAATCGATGCAGTTGGCCGCGCCAGGGGAAAGAACCCGAACATGGGTTCTAATGACGAACGTGAGAACACTCTCAACCAGATGCTGACGGAAATGGACGGATTCGGATCGAACAACGGCGTGATTATTCTTGCCGCCACCAACCGTGCCGACATGCTTGACAAAGCTCTGCTGAGACCCGGGCGATTTGACCGACAGATATATGTTGACCTCCCTGAGCTCACAGACCGTATGGAGATTTTCAATGTGCATCTGCGCAATATAAAGGTGAACAGCAAAATCGATGTAGAGCAGCTTGCAAGACAGACACAGGGTTTCTCCGGAGCAGATATTGCAAATGTATGTAATGAAGCTGCCCTCATAGCCGCCCGTAACAATAAGCCTTCGGTTGAATGGAACGACTTCATGTCGGCAATCGACAGAATTGTAGGAGGTCTTGAAAAACGCTCCAGAATCATAACAGATGAAGAGAAGTTCTCTATAGCCACTCATGAAGCCGGCCACGCCACAATCAGCTGGATGACTCAATATGGCAATCCTCTTGTGAAAGTCACTATTGTGCCCAGAGGACGTGCGCTCGGAGCTGCATGGTATGCGCCTGAGGCACGACAGATCATCCCCACTCAGGCATTGCTCGACACTATGTGCGGATTGCTCGGCGGAAGGGCTGCGGAAGATGTCTTCACCGGCCAGGTTGGCACAGGAGCAAGCGACGACCTCGAAAAATGCACAAAAATAGCCCGTTCACTTGTGCTTGTATACGGAATGAGCGACCGCCTGCCCAATATCAATTACAACGACTCCACCGGTCAGGACTATGGCTTCACAAAGCCTTATTCTGACGAAACGGCGAAAGTGATTGACGAGGAAGTGAAGAGAATTGTAAATGAGCAATACGAACGTGCAAAAGACATATTAAGGAAATACGCCGTAGAGCACAACAAGATTCGTGACCTTCTTGTAGAGCGCGAAGTTATCTTCCATAACGATGTTGAACTTATCCTTGGCCCAAGAAAGTGGAAGTCGCGCACTGATGAAATAATCGAAATCAACCGCAAGGAAGAGGCTAAGCGAGAACTTGGAGTAACCGTCAGCTCTGAATTAAAGCGGAGTTCAGGACAAGAGTCGGGCTCTTCAGAGAAAGCCGCAGATAAATCATCGACAAATGCTGACAATAAATCGCAAGCTGACGATGATGACGCAGGCACACCCCCTCCATTCAGCAGAAACTGATTTATTTCATTTATTAACCTCTGCCGCTGATTTGTGGCAGAGGTTTTTAGTTTTTTCACCCCTCAGAAAACCAAAAAATGATAATTAGTTTTTCCAAACCATGCTAAAATTGGTCAATATTTCCGATATTAAATTAAGTGTTCTCAAAATGACCAATTTTTTGATTAATTTTGCACACATAAATAATGTATCCAATTATTCCGCCACACATCATTTCCGTAGATGTGAGGAAAAAGAATGAAATAATACACAATTTGTTAAATAATATGAAATTAAAGCAGATTAATGTGCTGGCTATAATGCTGGCGACAGGAGGGCTTATTCTCCCATCCTGCAAAGGAAATTCAAACCAGCAGGCACAAGGTGGCCAGGCTCCCGAACTTGCTGTGATGACAGTGTCGGAAAATGACGCTGCGCTTGAAACCGCCTACCCTACCTCTTTGGAAGGTGAGAACGATGTTGAAATCCGTCCTCAGGTTTCAGGCTTCCTCACTAAGGTGCTTGTTGAAGACGGACAGCATGTCTCAAAAGGACAAGTGCTTTTTACAATCGACCAGGTGCAGCTTCAGGCTGCTGTCGATCAGGCTCAGGCCGCTGTGGCAGTGGCTCAAGCCAATGTCAACACTGCTGCTACCAGTGCCAACAACAATAAGATTCTGTTGGACAAAAACATTATAAGCGCTTCTGCATATCAGACATCTGTCGACGCCCTGAATGCAGCAAAAGCCCAGCTTCAGCAGGCAAAGGCAGGATTGACTTCCGCTAAGAAGAATCTTTCCTACTCTTCAGTAACAGCCCCTGTCTCCGGAATTGTGGGCGACATACCATACAAAGAGGGCACCCTCGTGAGCCCGTCTACTCTGCTCACAATCCTGTCGAGCAACAATCAGATGAGAGCATACTTTTCTATGAATGAAAAAGCTGTGCTTGATCTCACCGATGGCGGCAAAAGATTAATCAAGGACGCTGTCAACGATCTTCCGGAAGTGTCGCTGCGTCTCGCCACAGGCAACGTCTATCCTTACAAAGGGAAAATCGTGTCAATCTCCGGAGTGCTTGACCAGTCCACAGGCAGTGCTCGAGTCAAAGCAGTTTTCCCGAATCCCGACGGCATGCTTCATAGCGGCAACACCGGAGAAGTGCTTATCCCCTCTATCTACACAAATTCAATGAGTATTCCTCAGAATGCCACTTACGAAGTGCAAGACATAAAGTTCTGCTTCGTAGTCGGCGACTCTGCAAAAGTTCATTCCACTGCAATTACTGTAGCCCCTGAAAACGACGGCAAGAACTATATCGTGACTTCCGGCCTCAAACCAGGCGATGTAGTTGTGACAGAAGGTGTGGGCATCAGTGTGCG
The DNA here is from genome assembly GCA_009775365.1 of Muribaculaceae bacterium. Classification (GTDB taxonomy): domain Bacteria; phylum Bacteroidota; class Bacteroidia; order Bacteroidales; family Muribaculaceae; genus Lepagella. The sequence goes on along the minus strand of VSPM01000030.1, from coordinate 9,504 downwards.
CGACGGCATGGTGATCACTCCTAAAAACGCAGCGACAGCAGCTCCCGCACAACCTCAGGCATCAGAAGCCTCACAGGAAGCTCCCGCAAAGGAAGAGCAGAAATAATCCTACAAAAAAGAACTTTATCAACATAAGATATGAAGTTAGCAACATTTATCAACAGGCCCGTGCTTTCAACCGTAATCTCGATTTTTATCGTGATTTTCGGTCTTCTGGGCCTTATGGCGCTTCCAATCGAGCAATATCCTGACATTGCGCCCCCTACCGTTCAGGTTTCAACCACCTATACAGGTGCGAACGCCCAGTCGGTGCTCAATTCAGTGATTGCCCCTCTTGAAGAGCAAATCAACGGCGCTGAAAACATGGACTACATGTATTCTTCAGCAGCAAACAACGGTTCCGCCACAATCACCGTGACTTTCAAGCCGGGCATGGACCCCGACATGGCGGCTGTCGATGTGCAGAACCGTGTGGCCAAAGCCGCTTCATTCCTTCCCGCAGAGGTTAACCAGGTGGGTGTGATCACTCAGAAGCGAATGTCGTCAATGCTTATCGTGTTCGACATCTATGACGAAGTCAACAAGTATTCTGAGAGCTTTATCGAGAACTATCTTGCAATCAACGTCATCCCGGTTATCAAGCGTATCTACGGTGTAGGCGAGGCGATGGTGATGGGCGCCGACTACAGTATGCGAATCTGGCTCAAGCCAGACATCATGGCTCAGTATGGGCTTATGCCTACAGACATATCCGCAGCGCTTGCAGAGCAAAACATCGAGGCGGCCCCCGGTCAGTTTGGTGAACGCGGCGACCAGAGTTTCCAATATGTTATGCGCTACAAAGGGCGCCTGCAAGACGAGCAACAGTTTGAAGACATCATCATCCGCGCCACACCCGACGGACAGATTCTCCGACTCAAAGATGTGGCTGACGTTGAACTTGGCCGACTCTCCTACGGCTTCCACGCAACCGTCAACGGCCACATCGGTGTAGCCGCTCTCGTGTTCCAGTCGCCGGGTTCAAATGCCACAGAGGTTGTCAACAATATCGTGACAGAGCTCAACCGATTCCAGAAAGAGGCTCCGGAAGGTCTCAAAATCAGCTACACTCTTAACGTCAACGACTTCCTTTTCGCTTCAATCCACGAAGTTATAAAGACACTCATCGAGGCATTCGTGCTCGTGTTCCTCGTTGTGTTTATATTCCTCCAGGATTTCCGTTCAACACTGATTCCTATGATTGCCATCCCTGTGGCTTTGATAGGCACATTCTTCCTCCTTTACATATTCGGGTTCTCCATCAACCTTCTCACCCTTTCAGCTCTCGTGCTTGCGATTGCGATTGTGGTCGACGACGCCATAGTGGTGGTGGAGGCGGTGCATGCCAAGCTTGACCAGGGATATACGTCGGCACGCCTTGCCTCTATCGATGCAATGAATGAGATTGCCAGCGCGCTTATCTCCATCACTCTTGTGATGATGCTTGTGTTTATACCGGTGTCATTCATGGGTGGGCCTTCCGGTGTGTTCTATCGCCAGTTCGGTCTGACCATGGCAATGTCAATCGGACTTTCAGCATTGAACGCTCTTACGCTTTCTCCTGCTCTTTGTGCCCTCTTCCTGAAACCTCACAAAGTTGAAGGCGAAGAAATCGTCAGCGGCGGATACGACATTCCTGAAGGCGAAAACAAAAAGAAAGTGCCTTTCAAGAAAAGATTTTTCTATTGGTTTAACGTGTCGTTCGACGCTCTTCTGAAGAAATACAAGACATCAGTGTCTTTCTTCCTCAATCATAAATGGATTGGATTCGGTGCAGTGGCCGCTTCCATTGGCGTGCTTGTCTGGCTTATGTCAACAACTCCAACCGGACTTGTGCCGAATGAAGACACCGGCTCACTCATGGGCGTTGTCGACATGCCGCCTGCCACTTCTCTCGAAAAGACCAAATCCATCATGGACCAGGTAGACAGCATAGCGCGTACAATCCCGGCAATACAGACCACAACAGCCATCACCGGCTATAGCTTCGTGGGCGGCCAGGGCAACACCTATGGCTCGTTTATCATCAAATTGAAAAATTGGGAAGACCGAGACATGAAGACTGAAAACTCCACCATGATTGTGCAGCTCCTCGCTCAGAAGTGCTCGCAGATTAAGGACGGTCGTGTGATGTTTTTCCAGCCCCCTATGATCACAGGCTACGGCACCACCAATGGTTTTGAGATTAAACTACTCGACAAGACAGGCGGAGACCTCAACAACTTCTTCCAGATTTATCAGCGATTCATTGCTGCGCTTAACGCCCGTCCCGAAATCGCCATGGCCTACTCCACTTTCAACCCGTCGTTCCCGCAATATATGGTAGACATTGATGTGGCCAAAGTGAAGCAGGCAGGTCTGACACAAAATGCAGTGCTCTCTGCGCTTCAGGGTTACTACGGCGGTATGTATGTGTCAAACTTCAACAAGTATGGCAAACTCTACCGCGTCATGATGCAGGCCGACCCGGAGGCTCGTGTTTCGCCGGAGACTCTGAAGCAGATTAAGATTCGCAACGGCAACCAGATGGCCCCTATCGACAATTTCGTGAAACTTACCCGCGTGTATGGACCTGACGTAATCAACCGATTCAACATGTTCACTACAATCAACATCACAGGTAACACCACCCCGGGATTCTCGTCAGGCCAGGCCATCGAGGCTATCGCCGAGGTTGCCGAGCAAACTCTCCCCACCGGTTTCGGCTACGACTTCTCCGGACTCACCAGAGAGGAGGCCAACACCGGGTCAGGCCAGACAGGCTATATTTTCGGCCTTGTTCTCTTGTTTGTGTATTTGATTCTTTCCGCTCAGTATGAAAGCTATCTCCTTCCGTGGTCTGTGATTCTTTCAGTGCCGTTCGGATTGATGGGCACATTCATCTTCGCCCGCTTCATGGGCATCGACAACAATATCTATCTTCAGATTGCGTTGATTATGCTTATCGGTCTTCTTGCAAAGAACGCCATCCTTATTGTGGAATTTGCGCTTGAACGCCGACGCACGGGCATGAGCATATTCAATTCGGCAGTGCAAGGTGCCGTGGCGCGTCTCCGCCCGATTCTCATGACCTCTCTTGCTATGATTATCGGTCTTATCCCGCTGATGATCGCTACAGGCGCAGGCGCAAATGGCAACAAGGCACTGGGAACCGGCGCAATCGGCGGTATGCTCATAGGCATGATTCTTCAGGTCATTTTTGTGCCTGTCCTTTTCATGGCATTCCAGAGCCTGCAAGAGAAACTGTCGCCTCCTAAGTGGAAAGACACCGACAACACCGGCATTTCTTCAGAACTTGAGCAATATGCCATTAAACGCAATTAAGCGGAACAACAGTTGTCATAACGTAATTTGAATACGCATGAACAAGATTAAATTATGCGCCACCGGCGCTTTAGTGGCCGTTGCTCTGTCGAGCTGCCACATATATAAAAAATACGAGCTTCCAGTGAACGAGAGCGCCATAGCCGCCGACTTCGGGAAGGCCGTAGAAGCACAGGCAGACACCACCTCCCTTCCCTATCTGGGATGGGAGCAGGTGTTCCGCGATCCGAAACTGCAGAGCCTCATCCGTCTCGCGCTCGCCAATAACAAAGACCTGAAAAATGCCAAACTAAACGTTGACATTGCACATGCCCAGCTCAAAGGAGCCAAATTGAGCTATTTCCCGTCGCTGGCGTTCACTCCCAACGGAGGAAGCGCAAGCTATGGCGGAAGCCACATGAACTGGAGCTACACACTCCCGCTCGCCGCTCAATGGGAAATTGATGTGTTTGCCAAGATTCTTAACAGGAAACGCGGCGCCCAGGCTAATTATGAAATGAGCCAGGACTATGAGCAGGCTGTTCGCTCGCAAATTGTGTGTGGTGTTGCAAATGTGTACTACTCTCTTGTGATGCTCAATCAGCAGCTTGACCTGACTAAGCGCACCTCTGAAATCTGGAAGGAGCAAGTGGAATCAATGGAGCTTCTCAAAGAGGCGGGCCGCACCAACGAGGCAGCCGTGGTTCAGAGCCGTGCAAACTACTACAACATCATGAGCTCGATTCCTACTCTGGAGACATCGCTGACCACTCTTCACAACACCCTCTCTCTTCTTCTGAACACTTATCCCCAGACTTGGGATGTGACCTCAGAACTCGACTTCACAATTCCTGACAACCTGGTGAACGGCATACCCGTATCATATCTCGCAGTGCGCCCCGACGTGAGAGCTGCGGAAAGATCGCTTGCCGCAGCATATTATTCCACAAACAGTGCGCGCGCCGCGTTCTATCCGAGCCTTGTTATTTCTGCGCAAGGTGGCTTCACCAATCTTCTCGGCTCTATGATTAAGAATCCGGGTGAATGGTTTATCCAGCTCGCAGGACAGCTCACAGCCCCGATTTTCTCAAGAGGACAGAACATTGCCACTCTTGAGGCGGCAAAAGCGCAGCAGAAACAGGCGCTCAACACATTTGAGTATGCCGTTCTCAGCGCAAGTGCAGATGTGAGCGACGCGCTTGTAACCTACAACAAGAATGTGGATAAAAACAAATATCTGCAACTGCAGGTAGACGAACTTGAAAAGTCGGTTGAATACACTAACGAGCTTTTCATGTATAACCAGTCAACCACCTATCTTGAAGTGCTCACCGCACGCTCAAGCCTACTCAACGCCCAGCTCGCTTGCATTGCCAACTGGCATGACAGGGCAGCGGCTTTGATTTCTCTCTATCAGGCCGTGGGCGGAGGAAGATAATGTTAACCTTTAAACCTTTCTATTATGGCAAAAATCAATAACCTCGCCTTTGTTCACCCCGAGGCTAAACTTGCCGAAGACGTTGTGGTCGACGCCTTTGCATATATCGACAAAAACGTTGAAATCGGAGCCGGATGCCACATACATCCCCATGCGAGTGTGCTGTCAGGGTCAAGAATCGGCTGCAACAACGAGATTTTCGAAGGAGCTATCATTTCGGCCAGCCCCCAGGATTTCCGCTGGAATGGAGAAATTTCTTTCGTTGAGATTGGCGACAACAACAAGATTCGCGAACAAGTGATAATAAACCGCAGCATTCACAAGGATGGCAAAACCTGCATAGGCAGCAATTCTTTCATAATGGCGCAGACCCATATTGGCCATGATTCCGTAATCGGGAATTACTGTGTGCTTGGAAATGCAGTTAAGGTGGCCGGTGATGTGAAAATCGGTAATTACACAATTCTTTCTTCTCACGCCCTTGTTCACGAAAAATGCCATGTAGGAGAATGGGTGCTCATTAAAGGCGGATGCCGAGTTAACGGAAACGTTCCTCCGTTCACAGTAATGGCTCACAATCCGATTGCATATTTCGGCGTTAACGCGTTTGTGCTAAAGAAAAGCAACAAGTCAGACGAAACCATTGAAGACATCGCAAAATGCTATCGTCATGTCTATCAAACAAGCACATCAGCATTCAATGCACTTCGGAGAATTTATGAAGACGTTGACCCGTCGCCTGAGAGAGAGCAGATTATCAATTTCATTGAGAGCCACGACCTGAAACTCGCCGCCCTTCCTCAGATTGATCATGACTAATGTGATGCGACAGCGCCATAATCGCATTAAGACACACACAATTAAAAAGATGACCGGCATTCATGTCGGTCATCTTTTTAATTAATAGCCACTTTTTACTTGCATAAAATAACCATTATCCTTACCTTTGCAGAATTATTTCAAGCCTCCTCAATCAATTCTATGGATTTAAAGAAAGTAATGATAAGAGCCATATCGGGCGCTGTGTATGTTGGCATAATAATCGGCTGTATTTTCTGGGGTGTGTTTCCATTCTCTTGGATGGCAGCGATATTCGGCGCGCTGGCAGTGATAGAGTTTGAAAAAATCACTCACGAAATCAACAAACGAACCATACCTGCCATGATTCTTGACATAGCGGGCGTCATAAGCCTTTCATTCGGATGGATGGTGTCGCCGTTGCTGATCTGGATATTCATCATTATCTGCCGTCTTATTATTGAACTGTATATAAAGAGTTCGAAACCATTACACAATCTGGCTCACTCTTTGATGACGCAGATATATATTGGCATACCTCTCGGCGCCATGACTCTTATCGGAGAATGGTGGAACCTGCATATAGTTCTCGCCCTGTGCCTGATGATATGGATTAACGACACAGGTGCATTCCTCGTAGGGAGCACATTAGGGAAACACAGGCTTTTTGAAAGAATCTCACCAAAAAAATCATGGGAAGGCTTTTTCGGCGGGCTTGTTTTCAACATAGCCGCTTCCTACTTTTTCTCGCTCCATTCTATTTCGTTCTTCAGCATCGACTGGAATTATGGCCAATGGATAGGCCTGGGCATCGCCACTACATTGTTTGCCACCTGGGGAGACCTTGTAGAGTCGATGATAAAGCGTGATTTGAGAATAAAAGACTCCGGGAACATTATACCGGGCCACGGCGGCATACTCGACCGCATCGACTCCCTGCTCATGGTGATGCCCGCTTCTCTTCTATACTTATTCATCTTTATATGATAGTTCCAGTTCCACACCCCCATTTGCAAATATTTCTATCAGAGATACATCACAACTGTTTAAAACATAAAACACCTGCTGAATCAGCAGGTGTTTTGCTATTTTATGCGAAACCAGTACCCCAAAGTAGCCATCACCGACATCTGATTGGAGGCATTATAAGTGTCTGCTCTTTTCGACGGGAAAATATTCCCAAGCCCATAATAGAACCGGGCTTCTATTGCAATTGAATTTTTCTTGTTTAAATTAAACTCCCCTCCGATGCCTGCGCTTATGCCATAGTCAAATTTTTGCGTCACATCCATGAGCATCTGCTCGTTCATCCTGTTGCGATAAGGGAAATCCGGCAATGAAGCCATGTTCCTTGGGTCGAAATTTGCTTTCGTGGAATCTCCCAGAAACAAGCCAATCTGCGGTCCGGCATTAAAAAAGAATTTTCCTCTTCTTCCAAAATAGATGTGAGCAAGCACCGGAAGCTCAACATAATTTAAGGTCCGGCTGTAGTTATAAGGCGCTTCTTCAAAATTTTCTACCCAGCCACGCTGCGCGAAGTTTAACTCTGCTATAAGTCCGAAATGGTTCTCTTCTATGTATCTTACCATAACTCCGCCCGTCATGCCGATGCATATCTTCTGCTGCACGGAAGGATTGAAAAACACCTGAGAAAAATCTACGCCACCTTTTACGCCTATGGCCACATTAGAACTGTAATGTGCCTGTCCGTAAGAAACGCCGGCGCTTAAAAACACGGCAGAGAAAGCCATATTTTTAAGCACTCGCGACATTTTCATATTCCGTTTAAGAAAGTTTAATGACTTATCCATTTATTCACCATTTCATCAAAACTTTGTCGACATAACCACCGGGCCGGAATTTAAGCAAATAGCCCATAGGATTGATAAATCCTCCCCAGTTGTTGACTCGTTTCAGCTTAATTTCCGATTGAAGCAGCGATTTTGTGGAGCCTGTGAAGCCATTATTGAAATCACCTCCGTTATTGGCCGTGGATGGTATAAAATAATGAGCCACATCATAACCGCTGACCGCAAAGTTCGGGAATGATTTTACGGGTGCGCCGCCATACATGTCGGTGAAATCCTTTACAAACAGTTTCCCTTCGTTCGAATCCATGTCAAACCAAAGCCGTGAAGGCACCACTACTCCGGCCTCTGAGAATTTATCGCCAAGCACGTCAGTGAGAGTGACCCAATTGGGACGCCCAACCACTGCCACTTCTGCAAATGGAGAATTCTCGCGTATGTTTGCAACCGCCTGCATCACATCGGCCACTTCCTCTCTCTTCTGAGGATAAGCATATATCAGATAGCGGCCATCGTCGCTGACATTGAATTCTGATAATGACGACACGGAAAGCTTCTTTACATTATATTCCGGGAATTTCGACATTATCAGCTCCGCAATTCCGTCATTGGAATCTTCCACCCCCACAAATAAAAGCTCCCATCCGGAATAGTCGTCGGCGATATGGTCGGCCACCTGCTCATTAAAGAATGTGGAAGGTGGCAACATCTGAACCATCGATGAATTGTCTTCATAGAGTTCATTCTTGACATCGAACACATTTACGACTTCAATATTATTCGTGTTGCCATAATCCGCCAGAAACGCAGGGAAAGCCTTGTCGGCCGTCGCCACTATCAGATTAGGCTCAAAATAGTCAAGCTGATCAACCACAGCTGATGTGGCTGCTCTGCCATCAATTATCTTTAAGTTTATCTTATAGGGCTCATTTTTCATTTCGTTGAGAGCAAGTAGAAACCCGCGAGAGAACTCTATGTCCTTCTTGGAAGAGGGTTCGTCAAGAAGCATCGCCACTTTTACCTCTGCAAGCATAGACGCGGCTGAATCAACATTGTGTATAGAATCATACACCTCCTGAATATGTTCCGAAGTCATCTCGGCGGGGCCACCCCCTTCAATCTCTTTCTCAACCTGCACAGTCTCTACAACAGGCACATTGATGACCTCATTCTTCTTAGGCAGCGACACCTCTTCATTAGCCTCTTTCAAAGTCTCGACATCTACACCTGTTTTCTTTGAAATAGTGTTCCAAGTGTCGTTTTTCTTCACCTTATAACTGTCGATGCTTGCAAGACGCTCCTCCTCCACAAGCTCTGTGTGAATCCTTTTACTGCCTGAATTCACTGCCAGCCTTACAGTGTCGCCTATCCTGAAATTTCTTTCCGAGACTCCGGGATTCGCTCTCAGAATATCTTCTATTGTAGTCTTATATTGATTTGCGAGCGAATAGAGAGTGTCGCCGGGCTTTATTACATAATAAAGATATTTCCCGCTCACAGTTTCAGGGCTCTGCTGAATCTCCAGAGTCTCGCCCGCCTTTATGCCGTATTTCGCATTGGGATACGCGGCATAAATGGTTTCAAGCGGTATGTTGTATTGCCTCGAAATGCTATAGACCGTCTCCCCTTTCTTCACTACGTGCCTTATCGGCTCATATTCTATCTCCTCATCGGCAATAGTGTCAGTCGGCGTTGTGACAACAGTCTCCTTTCCTGTGGGATAATACAATCTGCTGCCTTTTTCCATTTCAGAGGCAGTATTGGGGTTCAGCCTTACAAGCTCATTAAGATCCCACCCGTAGTTCTTGGCGATTCCATAAATCGACTCGCCTTTCTTTATCTCATGATAATAATACTCCTTTCCAAGAATTTCCACCTTAGGCAATCTTGGTTCGGAAGCAACAATAGGCAATCCTAATGTGGCAACCCCTATAAGCGGGATAATGCGTGAATTAATCTTCATCTCAAAACAAAAGTGTTTTCTTCTACCCGACTACTGTTAATCACTGCTTGAATTTGTAATCAGGGAAATTTATCTGCAAAGATAAGTAAAAAATCCCAAGATTTTATATACTTTTGCAAATTAGTGGCCGGCAAAAAAAATTCATATCGATTCCA